>CAZNCO010000005.1:0-25151 GCA_964571345.1 uncultured Ohtaekwangia sp. | reverse complement strand
CCTGTATAGTTACACCACCCATTCCATCTTTTAAAATCTGATCATTAAACGCCTTCAAATCAGAATTTATTATGTCACTTAATCGATTTGCAAAACCATCACCCTGTTTTTTCAAGTCGCGATACAACTCATAGCAGCCATCGGTAGGTTTTGCATCCTGATTGTTCACAACCAAATAGAGCCAATCGAGTTGATCATCAAACATCGGTGGATAATTAATAGGATCCTGACCTGCTTTATTCTTTGTTTGGATTAGCTCTTCTTCCAGGGCCGAGAGTTTTTTCTTCATAGCATCAGCTAATTTTTTCAGCTCTGTGCCCTTGCCAGCTTTTGCGGCACGAGATACAATTTCATCCGCCTGCGATTTGATGGCTCGAATTTGTCGTACTTCCAAATGAGCGCGGTTTAATTCATCCAACGCTTGCTTCGCCAAATCATATTGTGCTTGCAGGTCTGCGTCAGATGCGGTCCAGCGTGGATCTTTATCTACTTTTAACGCTTGAGTAATTACTTTATCACCATAGGTAAGCCGAACAAAATAATTTCCAGTCGGAGCTAAAGGCCCTTCTTTATATCCATACGCCAGGAAAGTTCCGGCAGTGATGTCTGGTGCTTTGAAACTCAAATCCCACTGCAACCGGTTCATTCCTTTTGCTACTTCGAGTTTTGTTTCTTTTTTCTTTTCATCGGCCTTTGTGCTGAATATGCGCTGAATAATTTGTTTTGAATCCAGTATTTCAATCTTCACTGCTTTTGATGAATCTGGTTTGTCTTTGAAGTAGAAATTTATCGATGCCCCGCTGGGAGCTGGCGTAGGGGCAGCCTTTCCGTGAAAGCCGCCCAACTGTGAACGATAAGCTGTGCGAGGAACGAACAATGCAACTTGCTCTGAGTTATCTTTCCATTGATGCAATGGTGACAGATCATCTAAAATCCAGAATGCCCTACCCTGCGTGGCGATGACCAGATCTTTATTTTTGATTAGTAAGTCAGTGATCGGAACATGTGGCAAGTTGAGTTGAAAGGCTTTCCAGTTTTTACCATCATCCATCGAAACAAACATGCCAAACTCAGTTCCTGCATACAAAAGCCCATCGCGATTTGGATCTTCACGAACTACACGTGTAAAGTGATCAGCAGGAATTCCATTCGTAATTGTAGTCCATGTCGCGCCATTGTCTTCCGTTTTGAAAACATAGGGTTTGAAATCATTCTGACGATAATTCTGAACGGTAACATAGACTTTTCCCTTTTTGAATGTGGAGATGTCAATTGTATTTACAGTTGCATACTTTGGAATTCCCGCAGGCGTAACATTTTTCCAATTCTTTCCTCCATCGATGCTCACGTGAACAAGCCCATCATCTGTTCCTGCCCAAAGTACATTAGGCTCAAGTTTTGATTCCTCAAAAGCAAAAATGGTGTTGAAATTTTCTACACCCGTGTAGTCATGTTGAATCGGTCCGCCAGGCAGTTCCTGATGCTCTTTTTTATTCAACGTTAAATCAGGACTGATCACTTGCCAGCTTTGACCGCCATCTGTTGTTTTGTGAACATACTGTGAACAATGATAAATCACATCTGAATTATTTGGAGAAATGCGAATAGGGGCATTCCATTGGTAGCGATATTTCACTTTATAAAGAGGCAAGCCATCATGGAGTTGTGGGTAATGAGTTACAGTACGCGTGTGTCCGCGCGCCACATCATACCGCTCAATAACCCCCGTGTAATTTCCTGAATAAATAATGTTTGAATTTTTTGGATCAACCGCCACGTAGCCACTCTCACCACCCCATGTGATCCAATCCTGCATGTAAGAGCTTCCGCCTCGCGGTGCGCTGGTTACTGAAATGGATGAATTGTCTTGCTGGCATCCGTAAACTCTGTAAGGAAATGAATTGTCAACTTCTACCCTGTAAAATTCTGAAGTAGGCTGATTGAAGAGCGATGACCAGGTTTGCCCTCCGTTGTAAGTTACGTGCGCACCTCCGTCATTGCTGTGAATAAAAATGTTTGGATCGTTGGGATTAATCCACAAGTCGTGATTATCGCCATGAAGTACTGAAATGTGTTCGAAGTGATTTCCGCCATCCGTTGATCTCCAGAAGTTCACATTATTCACATACACCTTGTCGGGATTTTTCGGATCGGCAAAAATGTGGGTGTAATACCAATGCCGGGTTCTCAATTCACGATCGGCATTGATTCTAGTAAACGATTTTCCGCCATCATCAGAGCGGTACAATCCACCTTTTGTTTCTTCTTGTGCTTCCAGCAAAACCCAAACACGATCAGAGTTGGCGGGTGAAACAGCTACACCAATTTTTCCTAAAACGCCTGTTGGCAAACCGCCCTCTACTTTTTTCCACGTATCTCCTCCATCTTTTGATTGCCATACTCCACCATCGGCACTTCCATCAATTAAAGTCCACGGCAAACGTTGCACAGTCCAAAATGTAGCGAAGAGAATTCTTGGATTGTTAGGATCCATGATTAAATCCATCGCCCCGGTTTTATCATTCACGTATAAAACTTTTTCCCAGTTTTTGCCGCCATCTTTTGTTCTGAAAACACCTCGTTCTGGATTCGGTCCGAAAACATTTCCCAACACGGCAGCAAAAACTACGTCCGGATTTTGTGGATGAATTTCGATACGACCAATTTGCCCGAATGTTGAAAGCCCTGCACTGGCCCAGGTTTTTCCGCCATCTGTAGATTTGAACATGCCTTTGCCGGGTGAAACATTTCCGCGTGGGTCAGCCGATCCTGTTCCTACATAAATCACATTGGGATCTGAAAGAGAAACACGAATGGAGCCTATCGAACCAACTGGCAAAAATCCATCCGTAATATTATTCCACGAATTTCCCCCATCATCGGTGCGCCACACTCCACCGCCTGTGGCGCCCAAAAAGAAAGTATGCGGTTTCGAGGGAATCCCGGCAACTGCAGTTGATCTGCCACCGCGCGCAGGACCAATGTTACGATATTTCAGTCCCTCAAAGTGGGACGCAAAGTCATCGCTGACTGGAAGTATTGTGGGTTGGTTCTTTTTCGTTTGTGAAAAAGAATAAATTGAAAAGAGGAAACATAAAACGAGTAGCACGTGTTTCATGAGAATTTGAATTTTGGTTGAATATAGCGAAAGGCCGATCTTGCCGAAAGGGAATTTTTGCGGGAATAGATCTTCTGAATTTTTGAATTTTAAAATCATGTTGTGCCGTTTGTTTTTACTTTTGTAATCCATGACTGAAATTTCTGCTGACGCCCATTTAGACGATCTCGATCCCAAAGAATACATCATCATCAAACGCGCAAGGGTTAACAATTTAAAGAACCTTAGCGTAGCAATTCCGCGAAACAAGATGGTGGTAATCACTGGCCTTTCAGGGTCGGGCAAGTCTTCTCTGGCTTTTGATACACTGTTTGCCGAAGGTCAACGCATGTACGTTGAAAGTCTGAGTTCATATGCGCGTCAGTTTTTGGGCCGTATGGAGAAGCCAGAGGTAGATTATATCAAAGGTGTTTCTCCCGCGATCGCGATTGAGCAAAAAGTAAACACACGCAACCCTAGATCAACGGTTGGAACAACCACCGAGATTTATGATTACCTGAAACTTTTATTTGCTCGCATTGGTGTAACGTATTCACCTGTTAGTGGCCAGGTGGTGAAACGCGACACAGTAACAGACGTTGTTGACTTAATTAATAAACAGAAAGAAGGTACGCGCATTCAAATTGCTTGTCCGCTGAAAATCCAGAAGGGACGAAAGCTTCAAGACGAATTGAATTTATTACTAAGCAAAGGTTTCGCACGTGTGCTCATCAACGGAGAGATGAAATTCATTGAAGAATTTCTTTCGCCACCACCAGTGGAGGAAGGCAAAAAGCCAGCAAAGAAAAAAGCAAAAGCTTCGGAAAAGGATTTTGGTGAAGTGGAAATTCTAATCGACCGCGCTGCAGTGAATGCGACTGACGAGGATCTGACTTTCCGGTTGTCGGATTCGGTGCAAACTGCTTTCTATGAAGGTCATGGTGATTGTTTCGTGTATGTAGAAGGAAGTTCAAAGCAAACTTTTTCGGACCGTTTTGAATTGGATGGTATTACGTTCACAGAACCATCCGTGAATTTTTTCAGCTTCAACAATCCGTATGGAGCATGCCAGACATGCGAGGGCTTCGGAAAAATTTTAGGAATCGATGAAGATCTTGTCATTCCGGATAAGAGTTTATCTGTTTACGAAAATGCAATCGCTCCCTGGAAAGGTGAAGTGATGAGCCAATGGCTTAAGCCCCTTCTGAAAAACGGAATCAAGTTCGATTTTCCAATCCATCGACCTTACAGCGAACTCAATCAAAAGCAACGTGACCTACTGTGGACTGGCAATGAATACTTTGAAGGTCTCAATGCATTTTTCAAATACCTCGAGAGTAAGCTTCATAAAATTCAATATCGGGTTATGCTTTCGCGCTATCGCGGAAGAACAACTTGCCCCGACTGCCGCGGAACAAAACTTAGGAAGGATGCCGCTTATGTGAAGATTGCAGGCACATCTATCACCGATATTGTTTTGATGCCGATTGAAGAAGCGCTGTTGTTCTTTGAAAATCTCGAGCTTCCCGTTTATGAACAGAAAGTTTCTGAACGCATTCTTACAGAAATAAAATCGCGGCTTGGCTACATGGAAAAAGTGGGGCTCGGATATTTGACATTGAATCGTGTGACGGCAACCCTTTCAGGCGGAGAATTTCAGCGTATTAAATTGGCAACTTCCCTCGGTAGTGCATTAGTCGGATCGATGTATATTCTGGATGAACCGAGTATTGGTCTTCACCCGCGCGACACAGCCAAAATGGTGGAGGTATTAAAGTCCTTGCGCGATCTTGGCAACACTTTGATTGTTGTAGAGCACGAAGAAGAAATTATGCGAGCAGCGGATCAGATCATCGACATCGGGCCGGATGCGGGACAGCACGGAGGCAAACTCGTTTTTCAGGGAACGATCAAGGACATCAATAGCAAAGTTCAGTCTCACACAACAGATTATTTGTCAGGCAAAGAAAAAATTTCTGTTCCCTCCGTTAGGAGAAAATGGAAAGACGCTGTAACAATTGTTGGCGCGAGAGAAAATAACCTGAAGAATTTGAAAGTCACTTTTCCGTTAGGAGTTTTTACCGTTGTAACGGGAGTGAGTGGCTCAGGAAAATCCACGCTGATCAAAAAGATTTTGTATCCTGCAGTCGGTCGCTTATGCGGAATAATTGGAGATACCCCGGGCAAGTATGATCAGATCACAGGCGATGTCTCGAAATTGAATCACGTAGAATTTGTGGATCAAAATCCGATCGGTAAATCTTCGCGTTCCAATCCTATTAGTTATGTGAAAGCATACGATGCAATTCGAAATTTATTTGCTGACCAACCACTTTCGCAGCAGCGTGGATATAAACCTTCCCATTTCTCATTCAACGTTGAGGGCGGGCGTTGCGAAACGTGCGAAGGCGAAGGCGAAATAAAGGTAGAGATGCAATTCATGGCAGATATTTTTCTTACCTGTGAAAGCTGTCATGGCAAAAGATTTAAGCAAGAAGTTTTAGAGGTAGAGCACAAAGGCAAGAACATCGCTGATATCCTTGATATGACGGTGGAGGAAGGCCTTGAGTTTTTCAAGGACAAAAAACCTGTTCACGATAAAATACTGCCACTCTTTGACGTGGGATTAGGGTATGTAAAACTTGGACAATCTTCTAATTCCCTTAGCGGTGGGGAGGCGCAGCGTGTAAAGCTTGCCTCTTTTCTTGGCAAGAATTCTGACTTACAAGGAAATATTCTTTTCATCTTTGATGAACCCACTACCGGGTTACATTTTCACGACATCTCAAAGTTATTGAAAGCGATGAATGCGCTGGTAGATCAAGGTCACACGGTTATCGTAATCGAGCATAATCTTGAAGTAATTAAATGTGCGGATTGGATCATTGATCTTGGTCCGGAAGGTGGCGAGAAAAATGGTGGGCAACTTTTGTTTGCAGGTACGCCCGAGGATATGGCGAAAAAAGGAAAAGGTTATACGGCAGAATTTCTTCGAACGAAGATTTCTAAGTGATTACTTATTTAACCTTTGAAAAGAAAAGGATCTTTTCTTCAAAAATTTTCTGTCGATCCAGCGCCACCAAAAGATCCTCCCATTTCGTCAGGTCTTTCTGGAGTTTTATTTCCGCCCACGGTCTGTGAAATAATAAATGAGCTTAGGTTAGCATTTCCCCAGCCTTCACTTAAAATGTTCTCTGCTGTGAATCCATTCTTCGGAGCTTTTAAATAGTGGAATAGCCACAGCGCAATTCCAACGAGAATTATTCCGCCTGCTGTCAACGTGATTTCATGATGGCCGAGGCTGAAATAATATTTAAATGTGAAAACAGCAAACGCAATAGCAATTAGGCTTACACGGATCAGTACAATATCCTTTTTCCTTATGCCGAAATAAAGATATATGATTGGAATAGCTACGGTAAGAAAATAAAACAACCAGGCGAAAGGAATGTCTTGTCCTTCTTGCAACGAAAGATTCATCATTGACACATTTAACTCGCGAACTACCAGGTAATTTCCGGCTGCGTAAATGATCAATAAACTTAAGGCCTCAGCAACGATTAAACAATCCATCCAGCTGTCGTTTTCTTTTTTACTTTTCAGTTTCAAAATGTTGAAGTAAAATCCACAGAAAAAGATGATCAGACCGAATGCGATTAGGTTTTGAATAATGCCTCCAGCTTTATACATCAAATAAAATATAAAATAAGCTGTGCAGCCGAGCGAGCCGATAGTTGAAATAAGATCAACGAAGCGGACGGACGAATACGTAAGAATTGCAATTGAGCAAACTAGAATGATAACGATGTTTCCATCTGTAAGCCAGATGATGCCGCCAATGATAAAACCAATGGAGTGATACAATAATGCCTCGTTCACCCCAGACTTGTAATGGTTATTGGTTTTAATAAAAACCTTTTCCAGTATAAGCCAGGATCCTAAGCCGTAGACAATACAGAGGATTGGTAAAATTGTTTCACCTGAATTTGCAAACGTCAACCCGGATAAGCCGCTCAATCCCGATAAGGCTATAAGTGTGGCGATGAAAAGTAAAATACGTATGAATAAGTTTGGATGATAAAACGAGGACGGATATTCGGATGAGATTTTTTCAAACTGTTCCTTACTGATCCAGCCTTGTTTATGCCAGCGGTTTGCTTCTTTCGCAATATGAAGATTTTGAAGCCAGATTGGATTGTAAGCAAACTTCATTCGATTCGCTTAAAGTAATTTTTATACCGGATGATAAACCAAACGAAGCCTGCGCAAGAACCAATCAAATAAAAGAACCACAACAAGATATCCCTTAAAACCAGTTCAGCCAAAAGATAAGTGGTAACGATGTATCCAAACACAAAAGCATACAACAAAAACAGAAACGACTTCTTCTGAAAGGCGAAGTACACAGCACCTCCACAGCCAATGTAAGTTGACAAAATGTAAATACCATTTTCGGGTGAGTCGAAAACTCCCACTAGTGCTCCAGTAAAATAAATCAGGCAACAGAAATTGAAATAAGTGAAGGTAAAATGCGTCTTGATCTTTTTTCTATCGAGAATGATTGCGATGAAAGAAACAACCAATCCAAAAATAAGCGCAGCTACTTTCAGATTGCTGTGAGAAAAAATTTCGGTGCTGCTCCACTGTTGGGGCGAAACACGAAGTCCCCAGAAAGAAGCAAATGCCGTGATGGCCAGCGAAAGCACGCCAGTATGATCAAACCTATACGCCATTAAGAAGAAAATGACAGCAGTAAAAAGTGTTACTTCCTGAATAGATTCATCGAGAAAACCAAAAAGAAACTGAGCATAGCCGAGTACGCTGATGAAAAGCAAGCAGCCCAACAAAACCACATAATCAAAATATGGCGTTGGTGATTTTACGGTGTGATTAGAATATGCAATTCCTTTTTTGAACGCGTAGTAAAAACATCCGATGGTTGTGGCGCAAAGCAAGAGCAAACTTGCATAATGACCGAGTTGCCCGATGTTTTTATAAATGAGAAGACCTATGCCTGAACTGAAAAGAACAATCCCCAGGTAGAGGATTGCTCTTAAGTCATAAAATACAGAAAATACTTTTTTGGAATGAACTGCTTCAATTCGATCAAACTGATTTTGAGAGATCAATTCTTTCGAAAGGAGTTCCTGGAGAGTTTCAATTTTCACTCATCAAATTTAGTTCTTGGGCGTGAACTTCACTACTGTATTGCCAATCGGTTTCACAGTTTTCAAATACGCAAAGATTGCAGCTAAGTCTTCACTCTTCATATGCGCATACATCGTCCACGGCATGATTGAGTTGAATTCACCTTTGCCCACGGAGGGAGCCTTGTAAGAAGAGTCGGCATACACCTTAAAGCGCTGAATGAATTGTTCTTCTGTCCACTTGCCCAAACCTGTTTCTGGATCGGGAGTTAAGTTTGCCGATCGCACAATTGAACCGTCAGGAAAACTAAACTCACGGCCTCCGCCAAATGCCAATTCGGGAATAACCTGACCTTTATCAACCTGACTATGGCATTCGCGACAAGCGGAAGCATTTACTAAATAAGCTCCGTGTGCGAGAATGTCTTTTTCATCCGGCCTTGTCTGAAGCTCAGCTTTTTTAGGAATGGTATTGATAATAAAATTCATAGGGAAATCGGGCACCGAGCTTGGAACATTATTATCAATAGGCGATAAAGAACGCACGTAAGAAATTATACTATAAATATCTTCCCGATCCATGCGGCCATAATATGGATAGGGCATCAGTGGAAACATGGCTCTTCCCTCCTTAGTAACACCTGTTGTGATGAGACGAAATAATTCTCCATCCGTGTAGCGAGAGATTTTGGACGGAGTGATGTTTGCCGAATAGAAAACACCGGGCATTCCAACAGTTTGATCGAAACGTTCACCACCCATGCCAAGGGTACCTTCAGTAAGTGGCCCCGAGAATTTTGACCAATCTCTTTTCGAATGGCAGTCCATACAAACTGTTACGGAATGTGCCAGGTAGCGGCCACGCTCGATTCGTTCAGGCGTATATTCTATTTTGATTTGTTCAGCCTCACCTACATTTGGCAAGGCTATTTTCACATATGTAAGGAGACCGGCCACCAATACAATAATCAGAAGCAAAAGCAGGCCAAAAATCTTAAAGATCTTTTTCATTCAAGGGTTTGGGTTAGGTTAAAAAAGGGTTTAATCTTCAAATATAATGGCTGAAGACACTCGCAAAAAATCTAATCAGTACCTTGACCAGATTATTTTATAGGGCTTTTACAATTTTAAAAGGGAATAAAAGAATTGCACTCACCATCTTGAAGATGACATCAAGTGTGAAGCCAATGATTCGGAAAGGGAGAAGAATCAGCCAAAGGATAGGGAGAAAAAAAATCATGACTAAAGCGAGCGGCCAGCAAAGAGCAAATAAGATGCACCAGAGCAAAATGGCAATGATTGTTTTCATTGTGGGATTTAGTAATCGGCAATACTCGTTACAAGAATACTGCCAATTACACATTCCTCAAAACAAGGTAATCTTTTGATAAAGCTGGTCAGCCGCTATCCATTTTTGTACAGTGATAGTTCAAAGATGAACATCAATTTCGATTGCTCATCTCAATTTTGTCTTCCTGACCTTCTACTATTTCTGTTTTGATTTCATTGTCATAGTCTTGATCGGGTTTGCGCAGAGCGACCGCGCCCATACCCGCACCAACGGCTGCCATTAGCAACAAGAGAACAAGGCAAAAGAACCTGAAAGCTTTCTTAAAATTTTTCATGATGATGACTAACCACGTCAATGGTGGCCAATTAAATAAATAATAAAATATTGTGGCTGAGAAGCCGAACTACTTACAAAAGCAAGTAGTCATCATCATCATCTGAAAATATCCTTGCGGGAATAAATCGAGGTGAGCTGTATTTGAATTGAAATGATTTGTTTTGCTGAAACCAGACCTGTATCCTCTTGTTGAAATCTAAAACGCGGTACTTGAATGCCGTAGTTCGTTGTAAACGAAATGCTTTGGTGTCATCTACGATTTTACAATTATCTTCTTTCGCAACGCTACGCCACTCTGTTTGTGGAACATTTCTTTGATGCGAATATGAAGGAATTGAATACGTGAGCGTGATAAGCAGCAACATGCCCATCAACACCTTCTCTATTCTATTTAAGATCACCATCATTTGTTCGTAGACAGATTCAAATTTACAATATTTTTTCCTGTGTATTCATCTCCTGTGTTCAACTATCCTTAACGTCAACAAAGTGATCTTTAATGCCCTTCGGAGAGACAGCCCAACTACAATGTAGGAGTTTGAATGCGCCACGTCTGCTCATCTAAAGCATGAATAGAAAATATTTGATTTCCACCATAGATATTTTAAAAAAGTGGGCTCTGCCTGAATTCATCACTTCACTTCCAATTCATCTTTTGAAGGAAGTTTTGGAAATACATTGTGTGGCTCTGCCTGATACCAGAACGCAACGGTAGCAATGTCATCCTGTAAAGGAAGATAGCGACCATCATTTCTCCAGCCCAAATCCTGAATCGTTACTTTCAGATCTTTATCGAAACGAATGGGATCCGTGATATGCCAACGGTACATGCTAAAACGTTGCATGATATCATAGTGCCCATCGCCACGAATGACTTGGTGCAGGCCGGCATACGGTGTACGAAACTCGGTGTATTCAACGGACTCTTTTCCATGCACATCTTTCTGTCGCGAATCAAAATCGTACGAGCCGCAGAAATAATCTTCCGTTCCTGTGCCGCAGATGGTTGGGAATTTATCATCGCCATCCATAAAGAATTTGATTTCACCTTCGCCCCACCAGCCGTTGTCGTGCGATTCATACGCCATGAACGTGCCTACATAATGACCTTTGCCTTTGATGTTGTCTAGAATGGTATAGTCTTGTTTGTAGGGGAGACGATCGATTCTTCGAAATTGTGCGTGCAAGTAAGCAGCATCTTGTGGAACTTCTGTTAAGGCATAGTCTACCTGGTAATAAAGTATCATGTCCTTGTCGTCAATATTCTCCATGGTTATCTTACACTTCTTGCGGAAAGGCATGGGCCAATAGCAGTTGAAAGCGCTTCCTGGATTTACGGTGACAGCAAGTGAAGTTAGCTGCGAATATTTTCCCCACGCCATCCCAAAAAAATCTCCCACAGGAGTTTCGATTGATGGAGTTGTTTCATCATCCCAATAAAAACGGATGATTGAATAACGCCAGTTGCCCGTGGGTGTCATCCAGATATGTTGGATTGCGCCAGGGCCGGTGATCTCGGCAATCGTAAAAGTTGTCTTTGATTTTATTTTTACACTCGGACTAAGTTTCCAACCTTGACCCAAATCGCGGGCAGCATTGGACCCGGTGCCTTCGGTTGCCATGCCTCCTTTTCCTTTTTCACCTGTAAAATTCTCTGGGGATATCGATCGAGTCTTCGCGTCTGAAAGGCGAAAGATGTTTCCCATGTTGGAATAGATGCCATCAAATTTTTGCGCATAGCTAAACACACTCAACAGCATGAGAGAAAAGAGAAGTTTGGTTTTCATAGGCTTGATTTTCGAAAAAGTTAAGGAGAACAAAATCAATTCGCAATGGAATGTTGATTGGGAAACGCAGTAAGCCCACCTGTATGAAGCACCAGCACAGTTGATCCTCTCCTAAAAAATCCCTTCTTAACCAACTCAAAAATGCCAAACATCATTTTGCCAGTATAGATTCGCTCAAGCGAAATGTTGAAATCTATCTTAAACTGATCAATAAATTTCAACAACTCAGGCGTTGACTTTGCATAGCCTCCAAAATGACAATCGTAATTCAATTGCCAGTTCGAACATTCTTTTCCGGAATATTCGTGAATCAATTTTTTGATTTCTTCTTCAAGAAACTCCGCCCCTTTTAAAACAGGAAAGCCAATGATTTCCTTTTCGCCTTGCAATCCTGAAATAATTCCTGCCATCGTTCCTCCGGTGCCAACGGGAAGGCAGATGTAATCAAATGAAACTTCTTGTTTTAATTTTTGCGCCCATTCCGCACAGCCTTTTACGGCAAGCGCATTAGAACCTCCTTCCGGGATCAGATAAAAGCTTCCAAATTTCTCTTGTAATAATTTGAGAAAAGCCAGATCATTTTTCTTCCGGTATTCCTCACGAGAAACATAGTGCAATTTCATTCCACAGCTTTCTGCGAAAGCAAGAACATGATTTAGCGGAAGCGTTTCTTCCCCGCGGATGATGCCGATACTTTCAAAACCATTTTCCTTTGCAGCCGCAGCAACAGCATAGATGTGATTTGAATATGCCCCTCCAAAAGTGAGCAGTTGCCGTTGTTCTTCTTTCTCCGCTTTCTCCAGATTGTATTTCAGTTTCCACCACTTGTTGCCCGAAATATCAGGATGATTCTGATATTCACATTTCACTAAAATATTTATTTCCGCCTTCTCAAAAAGCTCGTTTATAAGCTGAATTAAAGGCGTTTCGTTGTATTTCAAATGCTAAATATTTTAGTATTTTTGTTTGATGGACCAGGAGAATTATTTTAAAGGCCGTGGGGCGCAGATCAAAACTGGAAACAAATTCTTGCAATCGCAATATGTGACTGAGCACAGCGAAGGATTGGACGAACCGCTACTCGAAAATCCAACTACGCAAATTTTTCATGAGTCACCAAAGAAGATTGTCAACAAGGTGACGAGCCCTGATCTTGGGATGGCTTACTCGATGAATCCATATCAGGGTTGCGAACACGGTTGCATTTATTGTTATGCACGAAACACGCACGAGTATTACGGCTTCAGTGCGGGATTGGATTTTGAAAGCAAAATCATCGTAAAGAAAAACGCACCTCAGTTGCTGGAGCAGCAGTTGCTAAATAAAAACTGGAATGCCGCACCGATTATGCTAAGTGGCAATACAGATTGTTATCAACCGCAGGAACGTAAATTTGAAATTACACGAGGCATGCTCAAAGTGCTTTTGAAATACAAACATCCTGTGGGCGTGATCACGAAAAACGGCTTGATTACCCGCGACATAGATATTTTGCAAGAGCTGGCCAAAGAGCGACTTGTTCACGTCATGATTTCCATCACCACATTAAACGAAGACTTGCGAAGAATCATGGAGCCTCGCACAGCAAGTGCGATGAAGCGACTCAAAACAGTTGAAGAACTTTCGAAAGCAAAGATTCCAGTGGGCATCATGAATGCGCCTATCATTCCAGGGCTTAACCATCATGAGATTCCCAACATTTTGAAAGCAGCTGCTGATCACGGTGCACTCACCGCAGGCATGACAGCTGTGCGATTAAATGGAGTCATCGGAAAAATCTTTGAAGACTGGCTCCGAAAAAATTTCCCCGATCGTTTTGAAAAAGTTTGGAACCAGATTTCATCCATGCACGGTGGTAATGTAAATGACTCTGAATTTGGCAGGCGCATGCATGGAGAAGGCAACATTGCCGATGCAATCCATCAATTGTTTCGTACTTCGAAAAAGAAATATTTTGAAGGGCGGGAATTACCGCCTTATGATCTTACAAAATTTGTGAAGGGCGGAAGCTATTCTTTGTTCTAGTTAGCCACTCACATAAACAGCTTTGCCTCATTTGAACATTTCCTCCTATCTTTACGTTTGCTAAATAATCGTGAAACGCTCTCTCGCCATATTCCTTTTAGCTCTCTACATCAACTCGTACACTGAGTTGCACGAGGCTTTGCGTTTGCCGGTGCTTTTTGAACATTATGCTGAGCACAAGCAGCAAGTATCTGACATGTCTTTTTGGGAGTTTTTGGTAATGCACTACAAATCAGATGTAAGCCATGATGATCATGACGGACAACTTCCATTCAAAGTTCCGGGTCATTCTTTTGTAACAGCTGCTACAGCAATTCCCGCGACAAAAATTATTGTGAAGGAAGTTCAACCTCAAGATGAGATCAAGCATTTTTCTTCTTACGAAGAGGCGCCACATGCTTCTTATCTTCAAAAAATCTTTCAGCCACCCAGGGCCTGATTCCATTTGTCAATAGTCTTTGAAACTAAGTTGATTCGTCATTGAATCAGACGTAAAATCATTTATAAATTTCTTTATTCTTTTCGTCATGCTGAATGGCATAATTTCTTTTTCAATAAAGAATAAAATCATTATCGCGATGCTTACAGTTGGGCTTATCGTGTGGGGTTTTTATTCTTTGACAAAACTTCCCATTGATGCAGTACCCGATATTACGAACAATCAGGTGCAGGTATTAACGGTATCTCCATCGCTTGCTGCAACTGAGATCGAGCGACTCGTTACATTTCCTGTGGAGCAAACGATGGCCACCATTCCCAACATCACTGAGATGCGCTCTTTTTCGCGTTTTGGTTTGTCGGTAGTTACAATAGTGTTTACTGAAGACACAGATGTCTATTGGGCCAGGCAGCAAGTAAATGAAAGATTGGCAGTGGCAAAGTTGCAGATACCCGCGGGCTCAGGTTCGCCAGAGCTAGCTCCCCTTTCCACGGGACTAAGTGAAATCTATCAATACATACTTCGTCCCGACAAAGGCTACGAAAAAAAGTACGATGCCATGTCGTTGCGAACAATTCAGGATTGGATTGTGCGTAGACAATTGTTAGGAACTCCGGGCGTGGCTGATGTGAGTAGTTGGGGCGGAAAACTCAAACAATATGAAGTCTCCCTCGATCCGGCCAAGCTGCGTGCGATGAATGTTGGTATCAACGAAGTATATAACGCGCTACAAAATAATAATCAGAACACGGGCGGAGCCTATATCGATCAGAAGCCTTACGCTTTCTTCATCCGTAGTGAAGGTTTGGCAGAAAGTGTTGAAGACATCGAAAAAATTGTTGTGCGAAATAACGCAGGCGGTTTCCCAATTCTCATTCGCAATGTGGCCGAGGTGAAATTGGGAAATGCCATTCGCTATGGCGCAATGACGTACAATGACGAAGGCGAAATGGTGGGGGCCGTTGTGCTGATGTTGAAGGGTGCAAACTCTTCATTGGTGATTGAACAAGTGAAGGATCGTATCGAACAAATTAAAACAACCTTGCCAGAAGGCGTGATCATCGAGCCTTACCTAGATCGCACAAAGTTGGTTGATAATGCCATAAACACCGTTGTCAAAAACCTTGCAGAGGGAGCGCTTATCGTCATCTTTGTTTTGGTGGTGATGCTCGGCAATCTTCGCGCAGGTCTCGTTGTCGCCTCTGTCATTCCGCTGGCTATGCTTTTCGCGATAAGTCTTATGAATTTGTTTGGCGTATCCGGAAACCTGATGAGCCTGGGGGCAATTGATTTTGGATTGATTGTAGATGGAGCAGTGATAATAGTAGAAGCAACCATGCACCATCTGCATGTGCGAAACATAACGTATCGCTTATCTCAAAAAGAGATGGATGCAGAAGTATATGAATCGGCCACGCGCATGTATAATAGCGCTGTGTTTGGTGAGATCATTATTCTTATAGTTTATATTCCAATCTTTTCATTGGTGGGCATTGAAGGAAAGATGTTTAGACCAATGGCACAAACGGTGTCGTTCGCCATCCTTGGCGCATTAGTTTTATCGCTCACGTACGTGCCAATGATTTCAGCTTTAATGCTGAGCAAGAATCCGCTACCGAAGAAAAACATTTCCGACCAAGTGATTGCGTTTTTCTTTAGCATCTACAAACCGATGCGCGAATTTGCTTTGCATAGAAAAAAATTCACCGTGGTTTCGGCATTTAGTTTATTTATTGTTTGCGTCATACTTTTTCTCACGCTTGGTGGAGAATTCATTCCCACATTGGATGAAGGCGATTTTGCTGTGGAAACGCGCATCCTTACAGGCAGTTCGCTTTCGCAAATGACAGAGACTATGGAAAAAAGTTCGCGCGTATTGCTCGACAATTTTCCGGAAGTGAAAAAAGTGATTGGCAAAATTGGGACTTCAGAAATCCCCACCGATCCGATGCCAATTGAAAATGGTGACTTGCTTATTGTATTGAAAGATCGCAAAGAATGGACGAGTGCAGAATCACGCGAAGAACTGGCTGATAAGATGGCCGCAAAACTTGAGCAGTCTATGCCGGGAGTTCTCTACGGATTTCAGCAGCCCATTCAGATGCGTTTCAATGAATTGATGACGGGAGCGCGCCAGGATGTAGTGATCAAGATTTACGGAGAAGATCTCGACAAGCTGGTTGAGTATGCAGACCAGGTTGGGAAATTAGCCAGAACCGTGGAAGGAGCAGAGGATGTTTACATTGAGCCAGTTGGCGGATTGCCTCAGGTGGTAGTGAAGTTTGATCGCAATAAACTCTCCATGTTCGGTTTGAGTATTGATGAAGTAAACAGAGTGTTACGCAGCGGCTTTGCAGGCGAATCTGCTGGAATGGTGTACGAGAAAGAGCGAAGGTTTGATCTTGTCGTTCGACTTGCGCAGCAAAACAGGACCAATATTGATGACATTAAAAAACTATATGTAACAACATCAACAGGAAAGCAAATTCCTTTGGAGCAACTTGCTTCCATCGAATTGCAGAGTGGAGTAAATCAAATTCAGCGTGATGATGCAAAACGAAGAATTGCAGTTGGCTTCAACGTGCGTGGCCGCGATGTGCAGACGATTGTACAGGAGATGAATCGAAAAATAAATGCGCAACTCAAATTTGAACCAGGGTATTTTCTAAAATATGGTGGAGCATTTAAGAATCTGGAGGAAGCAAAACAACGGCTGATCATTGCGGTACCGGCTGCTCTTTTGCTCATTTTTGTTCTGCTGTTTTTCACCTTTAATTCCATTCGCGAATCGCTGTTGATATTTACCTCTATTCCGCTTTCGGCCATTGGTGGTATCATTGCGCTTTGGCTAAGAGGCATGCCTTTCAGTATTTCGGCAGGAGTTGGTTTTATTGCACTCTTTGGTGTGGCTGTATTGAACGGAATTGTATTGATAGCCGAGTTCAATCGTCTTCGTAAAGAATCGTCAACAGAAAGTGCCGATGACATTGTGCGCAAGGGAACTGAGTTGAGATTGCGTCCTGTAATGATGACTGCGCTGGTTGCGTCTCTTGGTTTCATGCCGATGGCCTTGTCTCAGACAGCAGGAGCGGAAGTACAACGACCATTGGCAACAGTGGTGATCGGAGGCCTCGTCTCAGCAACGTTGTTGACGCTTGTTGTGCTGCCGGTGCTGTACACTTACTTTGAAAGAAATGACTATTTATCTGAAACTGAAAAATCATGAAAGAAAGTAAAAATTATAAATCAGTTTGGATAGCACTTCTATTTTTAAATCAAATAGCATTTGCTCAAAAGTTAACACTTGATCAGGCTGTTCAATCAGCGTTGCAAAACAATTCGGGAATTAAAGCAGCTGAATATCGGCTAGACTATTTTAAAGAGTCGAAGAAAACCGGTTCCGACATTGGAAAGCTTTCTGCTTTGTGGATGCACGGCCAATACAACTCGCTTTATCAGGATAACAACCTTACACTACTGCAAACAATCCCCTTTCCTACTACCATTGCAAGCCAGGTAAAACTTGGGCAAGAACAAGTGATTGGAGCAGAACGAACCTTGTCAGTACAGCAGAACAATCTTGCATACGAAGTGAAATCCGCTTATTATCAGCTTCTTTACCAGGAATCGCTGCATAGACTTCTGCTGCGACAGGATTCATTATATGCTGACTTCGCCAAAGCGTCTGGTGTGCGTTATAAAACTGGCGAAAGCAACTTGCTTGAGAAGACAACAGCAGAAACCCAGCGCTTGGATGCGCAAAACACGTTGATGTTAAACAATGCGGATATTCAAATCAGCAAAACAAAACTTCAGGCGCTTTTAAAAAGCCAACAACTGATTGATGCCGCAGATGAACTGAAGAAGCGGCAATTGCCTAAGGAATTGGACTCTGTTTCTCTGCAAAACAATCCTGACTTGAAACTTCTTGCGCAAGAGGTAAAAATTAGCCAGCAGTTAAAGAAGACTGAGCGCAGCCGCGTGGCGCCTGACTTAATGGTTGGAGGATTTATTCAAAGTCTAACCGGTATTCAAAATATCAATGGGCAGGATGTCTTCTTTCCGCGAAGCAAAACTTTTACAGGGTTTCAATTAGGAGTTGCCATTCCCTTGTGGATAAAACCAAATCTTGCGCGCGCCAGAGCAGCATCATTCCAGGAAGAATCTGCCAGAAAAAATGCAGAGAATTTTGAAGTGATGCTGAGCGGCAATTATGTGCAGGCTTTGCGCGAAGTAGAAAAAAATATTGCATCACTGAATTATTATGAATCAAGCGCACTGCAAAATGCAGACTTGATCCTGACACAAGCACGAAAAGCCTTTCGCGAAGGTGAGATTGGCTACATTGAATATTTGCAAGCGCTGAAAAGCGCAATCGGTATTCAGTCAAACTATCTGATGGCGCTCAATCAGTATAATCAGTCGGTAGTGAAACTGGAATTTTTATTAGGTAAAATTTAAAATCGAGATGAAATGAAGAATATATTTTTGATAGTGATAGTACTTAGTTTAGTTTCTTGTGGTACGAAAAAAGCCCCGGAACAAACGCCCGAGAAGCAGGAACAGAAAGTAAATTCGGTTACTCTTACCGATGAGAAATTCAAATCACTTACCATCCAGTTGGGAACAACCGAGTTGCGCAGTCTAAGTGGCAACATCAAAGCCAACGGTATGCTGGATGTTCCCCCGCAAAACCTTGTTTCAATCTCCGCTCCGCTCGGAGGTTTTGTAAAATCAACGGAACTATTGCAAGGAATGCATGTAAACAAAGGCCAGGTGATCGTGGTGATGGAACATCCTGACTACATTCAACTCCAGCAAGATTATCTGGATAATAAAAATCAATTAGAATTCCAGGAGCAGGAATACAAACGCCAGCAAGATCTCGCAAAGGAAAATGTAAACGCTCTTAAGGCACTGCAACAAGCAAAATCATCTTATCAGAGTACAAGGGCAAAAGTTCAAGGGCTGCAAGCAAAACTGAAGATGATGAATATCAATCCGTCTGACATTGAATCGGGAGACATTCGCAGCACCATTTCTTTGACTACACCCATCAGTGGGTTTGTATCGCAAGTAAATGTAAACCTTGGCCAACACGTGAACCCCACGGAGGTAATGTTTCGGATAGTAGACACTGATCATGTTCACGCAGAGGCGCAAGTGTTTGAAAAGGATATACCAAAACTGAAGATAGGACAGCTGGCACGAATCAAGTTATCAAACGAGAGTAAAGAGCGGCTTGCAAAAGTTTATTTGATCGGAAAAGAAATTACGCCCGAGCGCACAGTCAGAGTTCATTGCCACCTGGAAGGCGAAGATACAAGTTTGATTCCCGGAACTTTTTTTAGCGCCACTATTGAAATCGGCTCGCGGCAGGTAACTGCATTGCCTCAAGAAGCACTAGTAAATTTTGATGGAAAGCAATTTGTGTTTGTTGAGGAGGACGCTTCCAAACACCAATACAAAATGGTTCCTATAGAGGTGGGCGGATCGGATGGGAATTTTTATGAAGTGATTTTCAAATCCGAACTGTCGGAAGCAGAGAAGAGTAAAATTGTGCTGAACGGATCTTATCATCTTCTAAATGTTTTGAAGAACGTGGAATCATGATCACTTGCTTACTCTTGAAGTTAGACAATATCAAGACAAATAAGAGTTAAGGTTCATTTCCCATCCATAAAAATCGATTTGCTCTTTCAATTTTTAAACGCCATTTTTCTGTTTCATAAAATCTTTCTTATGACACAAAGAATGGCGTTGCTTATTTTCTTTAGCTTGAACGTTTTAGCCCTTCGGGCGCAAACTGATTTAAGCTATTATCTTCCACCGCACGTAAAATATGATCCCACAATTCCGACACCCCAGTCTGTCATTTTGCATGAAGTTGGTGAGTGGCATGTGAGCCATGATCGGTTGGTAAGTTACATGCAGACGTTGGATAAAGCCAGTGACCGTATTTCACTTGAAGTGACTGGTTATACTCATGAGCGCAGACCCATTCTTTTGCTAACAATCACCTCTCCCAAAAATCATCAGAATATTGAATCCATTCGGCAGCAACATCTCACATTAAGTGATGCGTCAAAATCTTCAAGTGCTGATGTAAAGAACATGCCTGTGGTATTTTATATGGGCTGCAGCATTCACGGTAACGAAGCCAGTGGTGCCAATGCGGGTTTGATTCTTGCTTATCACATGGCGGCCGCTCAAGGTCCTGAAATTGAAAAATATCTTGATCATACAGTTTTACTTTTTGATCCAAGTTTTAATCCGGATGGATTGCAAAGATTTTCCTCGTGGGTGAATTCGCGCAAAAGCAAATTGCCGAATGCGGACCCAAATGATACAGAACACAACGAAGCATGGCCAGGCGGGCGTTTCAACCATTACTGGTTTGATCTGAATCGCGATTGGCTTGTAGCGCAGATGCCAGAATCGCAGGCACGCGTGAAAAAATTTCAGCAATGGAAACCAAACGTGCTCACCGACCATCATGAACAGGGAACCAACGCAACGTTCTTTTTTATGCCAGGAGTTCCTTCGCGCGTAAATCCGAATACGCCTGATAAGAATCAAGAGTTAACAAAAAAAATGGGAGAGTATCACGCGAAAGCATTGGACGAAATCGGTTCACTTTATTTCACGCAAGAAGGATATGACGACTTTTATTATGGAAAAGGTTCGACTTATCCTGATGCTCAGGGTTCGATTGGTATTTTATTTGAACAGGCAAGTTCGCGCGGCCATGTGCAAGAAAGTATCAACGGGCCATTGCGTTTTCCTTTTACGATCAGAAATCATTTTACAACCATGTTGAGTTCGCTCAAGGCAGTGAATGAAATGCGTGAAGAGCTTCTCAACTATCAAAGAGACTTTTACAAAAACGCCCAAGCCGAAGCAGCTAAAGACCCAATCAAAGCATTTGTTGTAGGCTCTGCAAAAGACAAAATCAAGCCTTTTCTTTTTGCCGAGATGGCGTTGCGTCAGAATATTGATGTGTACAAACCTGCTTCTACCATTTCACTTAATGGAAAGACCTTTGAGCCGGCAAACTCTTTTGTTATCCCGATGAATCAGCAGCAGTACAAATTACTACACGGCATGTTTGATAAGCAGACTAAATTTAAAGACAGTCTATTTTATGACATCAGCAGCTGGACATTGCCACTTGCTTTTGGATTAGAATACGAAGAGTTGAAGACGCCACCATCTTTAGGTGAAAAAATTCAGAACCTCGCGCAACCAATTGGAGAGATAAAAGGCAAAGGTGATTACGCGTATGCATTTGAGTCACATGGTTATTTAGTGCCTCGTGCGATTTATAGACTTTTGCACAACCATGTGCGAATAAAAGTTTCAACTGAAACATTTTCAGGTAATGGAAAAAAATTTGATCGCGGCACGATTATCATTCCGGTCGACAATCAGGAACGCACACCAGACCAGATTGCCGTTTATGTGAAGGAGATTGCCGAACGTGACGGCATTGATGTGTATGCTCTTGAAACAGGTCTTGATTACAGCGGACTAAGTTTGGGAAGCAGCTCTTTTCTCACGTTGAAAAAACCTGAGATTGCCGTGTTGGTTGAAGGCGGCATTTCAGCAACTGATGCCGGAGAGATATGGCATTTACTTGACACGCGCTTTCAGATACCAGCCACGCTTATGCCGATTTCAATTTTGAATAGCACTAACATCAATCGTTACACCACCATCATTGTTCCGGAAGGAAATTACGGAGCCATCACAGATGCAACTAAAGAGAAATTGAAATCGTGGGTGCAAAATGGTGGAACATTGGTAGGGTTTGAAAGTGCAGTGAATTGGTTTAATGCTTCAGGCCTTGCCAGGTTTGAATTGAAGAAAGAAGATGATAAAAAAGAAGCAGCCAAGCCAAGGCGGTATGCTGATATTGATGAATACAAAGGTGCGCAGGAAACGAGCGGAGCAATCTTTGAGGCAGATGCAGACCTAACGCATCCATTATTGTTTGGATATTCATCGCCAAAAATTCCATTGTTTAAGCCGAACAACATTTTTCTAACGAAGGCGACCGGGGCGTATGCAAACCCACTTGTATTTGGAAGCAACCCGTTAGTAAGTGGTTACATCTCAAAGCAGAACTACGAAAAAGTTAAAAATTCGTCCTGCGTTGGGGTAAGCTCATTAGGTCGCGGGCGAGTGATTGGTTTTACTGAAAACCTTTCTTTCCGTGCTTTTTGGTTTGGCACCAACAAAATGGTGATGAATGCAATCTTCTACGGAGGGTTGATTAATGGCGATGCTGGAAGATAAAGCTAAACGAGCTGGGAAGGATTTATCTGAAACCGTTTTTTGAACGCAGTGGAAAAGTGGTGTGGGTTTTTGTATCCAACGATTCTTGAAACTTCCGCCACTTTATACTCTCTCTGTTCCAGCAGCTGATGCGCATAGTCCATTCTGAGTTCACCCAAATATTCAAAAATGCTTTTGTTAAAAGTCTTTTTGAAAAGCATCATAAGTTTATTCGTGTTTGTGGCAAACTCACGCGCTAATGAGTCAATTGAGTGATCGGAAAGAAAGTTTTTGCGAAGATGGTCTTTCACACTTTGTGCCAGATCGATGTCTTTCTTATTTGCTGAGGCCGGAAAGAAATTATCATTCTGGAAAATGGAATGCAGTTGAATGAGCATGATCTGCGTGATCGAAGTTTCAATCATCATCTGCCCCAGCTGTCCTGTTAGCGGGCAATTGAAAATATTTTGAAGTGCTTGATTTTGCAACAGCGTGATGGGAGTAAACTTATCGCCAATTAAACTTTCCTTCTTTTCAATTTTGGATTTTAAATTTTCGGACCACTCTTCGTTGCCGGGCAAGAACTGAAAGAGATGTTCGGGCTTTACGGAAAAGTGAACAATGTGAAATGGGTTGTTCGCTTTTAATTTGTGAATGAAGATATTATTCGGATCATACTTAAAATTTTGTGATCCGTTAAATGAAGTCATTGAGAACCTGGATCCTTCTACTTTAGATTCAATTTCGCCTTGCAAAAGCAGACACGTTCCCATTAATTCAAGCCCTTCACCAACAGCATTAACAAAAACAGCATCCTGATCGAATTGCCCTTTTGAAACACGCATCGTGAAGTTGGGCAAAAACATATCCGTGATCTTTACAAGATGAGAGTTTACATTCACATCAGTATTCACCAGGCAGCCATACGGAGCGGGTGCTTCACTCGAATCTACAATCCGAAGATTTGAGTTATCAATAGAAATGTATTCTTTGGCTTGAACCATGTTGTGCTTAATGAAGCCACTTTCACGGAAAATACGAGTGTAGGTTTCATTTTCAGTAAACTTTGATTACCTATTGCCAGCTAAATACAGGCTGTTTCATAAAAGTGAGATTGCGTAGGTCATTCTTTTTTTGGCGTAGGCCATCGCCAAAACCATCCCGTACAACTGCACTAAAACCAAATTCAACTTACAGAAATGAAGAAATCAGTTTTATTTTTTGCAGTAGTGATGTTGTGCATTGCTTGCTCACAAAAAGAAGATACGGCTGCCAAGGCGGTAAAATCAGAAAAGGAATTGATCGAACGCGGTCGTTACTTAACTATAATTGGCGGATGTAATGATTGTCACTCGCCAAAAGTGATGACACCACACGGCCCAGAGCCTGATCCTTCGCGATTGTTATCGGGGCACCCACAAAACGAGAAGATACCCGCGCCTTCAAGCAATAAAGATTGGATTTTGTTTTCACCTGGCCTTACCGCTGCCGTAGGACCTTGGGGTGTTTCATATGCTGCCAACTTAACCCCCGATGATACCGGCACCGGTAATTGGACTTTCGAACAGTTTAAAACGGCTTTGAGAAAAGGCAAGTTCAAAGGATTGGAGGGCTCACGTGATTTGCTTCCTCCTATGCCTTGGCAGATGTTGAGAAACATGAGTGATGATGACATGCTTGCGATTTTTACCTACCTAAGGTCTTTGCCTAAAGTAAATAATCTTGTGCCCTCGCCACAGCCTTCTGTAGATCTTGCTCAATTAAAAAATGAAAAATAGAATGCCTGATATGAAAAAAATCTTTTTCGCTTTGGCGCTAACAACAATAGCTATGACCTCTTTTATGTTAATGGAAAAATCAACTTCCCTTGAAGCCGCATCTCAGGATTTGGCTTGGCAAGTTGCCTCTTCCTTAAAAAATTCTTCGGTAGAATCATATGCCAGTTTATTTCCATCTGTAAATGAATTTCATGAAATGATGGATGATAATAAAGACAGTTATGGGCCGTATTTAGCCGATGCAAAGAAATCTTTTGCTTCAGAGTATGTCACTGCACTGATGCCTAAAGTGAAAGAATCATTCAACAATTTGCTCGTTGAAATAAAATCAAAGGGAATTGATTTAAACTATGTAAGATTGGTTCGTTTCGAGGCCTTGCAGACGGATGATTCAGCCGTGACTATAGAAATAGTTTTTTGAATCAGGGAAAAAGGAATTCAAGTTGGTGATCGAGAGAGCCCTTTTTATAAACCATCGTTTACATGTAAGCCAATATGTGAAGTTGGTGTAAGGTGTTTATTGCTGGAAACTGCCAGGTCTACGCTTGGCAGTTTTTTCAATTGCTCTCAGGTCTCGGCTTATCTTTGATGCGCTCTTCAATGAATCCTTCAGATACCTTTAAAAGTAACACGATTACCAGTTTGATTAAAATGCTGTACCCCACTCCACTTCCAAACATGCCTATTACCGGTTCGATAAAGAATTCTTCGAGCACAAAAAGTACGATTGCGATAAAATAGATAATCGCGTAAGCACTCTTTCCGGCTTTGGCAGAGATAAGTTCATCAATTGTCCTTTCAAGCTTTTTATTCCTGTCTTGTAAGCTACTGTTTGCCCGATGCAGTTTTTTCTCAAGCCTTCCGCTGATCCATGTGAGGAAGCGAGTTTGCTCAAGTAATTTTTTATACTCGCCAGTAAGAGTTTCGAGAGCCGCCTTCGTTTTTTCAGGAGAATTTTCAAAGGCGATAAAATC
>CAZNCO010000004.1:0-28347 GCA_964571345.1 uncultured Ohtaekwangia sp. | reverse complement strand
GTGTTACATACATCCACAATGGCTCCATCGAAAAACTGTGCTTCATCAATCCCAACCACATCACAATGCCCGGCCAGCAGCAAGATATCTCCTGCAAAGTTTACTGGAGTGGAACGAATCGCCCGCTCGTTGTGTGACACAATCTGCTCTTCATGATAACGTTTGTCCACTGCCGGCTTGAAAATTTCGACACTTTGCCTGGCAATGATGGCCCGGTTCAGCCTACGGATAAGCTCCTCCGTTTTACCAGAAAACATACAGCCGCAGATCACTTCGATCCAACCGCTGCCCCTTCCACCCAAATGAGGTTCGACAAACATAGTTGCAAGTTAAGCCACGATCAGTCCTGTCAAAAAGCTTTTGAAGATATTATCAAAATCTGAACCTTCCCAAAGCCCGGTTCGTGCTTCCGGTGGTGACCTCTGCCATGTGACGCACCGCGAAAAGTTTTGCCTTCCCGCGTCAGCGTTGTATCTTTACCACCATCGCTTTTTACATGGAAGAAAAAATTAACCGGAAGGCCATTGAAACGTATGCACAGGCTTTTGCTGCCCAAATGTGCGAAACCTTCTTCTCGCAGAAAGAAAAAATTACCGGTCCGGAGATACTCAACTTTACGTCCATTAAGCAGATCAACCTTTTTATCATCCGAGACTTGATGTTGATGTGGAAAAATGAAAGCGAAAAATGGAAGAACCCTTATTTCAATTTCGAAGCTCCTGAGGTAGTGGAGGTGATCAGTCAGTTGAAAAATGTAATCTCCAATCATATTCTTATTGCTCGCAGAGATTTTCAACCGATGGTGAAAGAAGCCACGATTCAAACTCTGGCTTTGTTGTTGTCTCCATATGATTTCTTTGCAAATGTACTAGACCGCCATGGGAAGAGCCTTGTGCGTGTGGGTGAGCTAAAAAATGAAGTAAAGTATTTAAAGATCAATCAGGCACCACTGGAAAAGTTGCTCTCGAAAATGGAAGAGAACCAGACAGAAGTGCTTCCTTCCAATGAGGCTCTTGCTCTCCTAGATCATATTTTAGAAGAAGTAAATTTTACTCCGGAAGATGTCGAAAGCTACTTGAATTCATTGGCAAAGATTTTGCCACTCACAGCCAGTGATTTTTTTGAGCCTGTTATCGTAAAAACCGCAGCTCCACCTGTTATGGTAAAAGAAATGCCTGTTGCAAAAGAACCAACGGTGAGAACACTTGCCGATAATCTCGCGAAGCAAAAAGGTTTTTTGATTAAGGAGAACTTAACGATTAATCAGAAGTTCATGTTCACCAAAATTCTTTTTAGCGGTGACTTTGAAATATTCTCTGAAGCCATAAACCGCCTGGATACGTTTGATAATTTTAACCAGGCGATGAAGTTTGTGCGCGACAATTTTCCGCACTGGGATTTGGAAAGTGAGGAGTATGAGGAATTTGTCGAGATTTTGCAGAAGAGGTTTTCCTAGTGTTTGGGAACATAGTCAACCATTTCCTAAAATCAAAAATTCAATGTCTGCTTTGTTCACGGATACTCTCTGCTTAGATCCGCTGTAACACCTGCCCGCGATGCGCATCCAACTTTAAAAGAATAAAAAGCATAATCGTGAATCCCCACAAGGATGATCCACCATAACTAAAGAAAGGAAGGGGAATTCCAATTACAGGAAATAATCCAATGGTCATGCCGATATTCACTGCAAAGTGAAAGAAAAAAATGCACGCTACGCTATAGCCGTATGATCGCGCAAAGCGGTTTTTCTGTCGCTCGGCAAGGAAAATAATGCGCAGCAACAAAGCAACAAACAATCCGATGGTGACCAGGCTTCCAAGCCAGCCATGTTCTTCACCAATTGTGCAGAAAATAAAATCTGTACTTTGCTCAGGTACAAAGTCGAACTTCGTTTGAGTTCCTTTCAAAAAACCTTTACCCCAAAAGCCACCACTTCCAATTGCAATTTTAGACTGGGTGACATTCCACCCGAATCCCAGCGGATCTGCATCGGGATTGATCAATGCTTTGATACGATTTTGCTGGTGAGGCTTCAAAACATCTTTTACCACATAGTCCACACTTTCAATTACACCGGCCACCATAAGGGCGCCAATGGTGAGTAATGCAATTCGCCTGAATTTTTTCTTTCCCCCCAAAATAAGACCAGCGAGTATCACACCTATGCCTATGTGTAAATAATATGGATGAGGAACCAAAAGGGTAAGAATAAAAATAGTAGCAGCGCAAACTCCTACAATTAAGAGAAATGGCGACATGCCTTCGCGGAAGAACACTAGTATGAAAGAGGTGAAAACTAATGCAGTTCCTGTATCTTTTTGAAGGAGAATTAACCCCATCGGCACGCCAATCATAGCAAAAAGAACCACCTGGTTTCGAAGATTATCCATCCTGAACCCAACCGAGCCAATATATTTCGCGACAGCCAGGGCAGTAATGAATTTGGCAAACTCCGAAGGCTGTACGCCAAATGATCCAATTCCAATCCAGGCCTTATTTCCACCTACCTCTTTGCCAATAATGGGAACCAGAAAAAGAATGATGATGATGATGCCATAAAAAATATAGGCAAACGCTTCATAGAAGCGCATGTCAATGATGGTGATCGCAACGATGATAATGACTGATGCAGCGATGAAGAGAAGCTGTCTTCCGGAATTTAGTGAGATATCGAAAATTGATTGGCTGGCCGTTTCGTCATACACGGCCGCAAAAATATTGATCCACCCCAGAGCAACTAATACCAGGTAAAGGGTGATCGTTGTCCAATCTAAACTGCCTGATATATCATCATCCCTGCGCATCAATTTGTGAATTTACCAGCCAATACATAGTCTTCAATGTATTGCCTGCGTGTTTTGCCAAACAAATATTTTTCAATCATCAAGCTGGCAATAGAGGCAGCAGCTCCAGCACCTTGTCCTCCATGTTCAACATAGACAGACAGCGCAATCTTTGGGTTTACACGTGGTGCAAAAGCGATGAAGACCGAGTGATCCATCGTGCCAGGTTCGTTCTGCACTGTTCCTGTTTTACCGCACACCACTACATCTGGCAGGCGCGCATACCACTGACCCGTACCAGCTTCCACCACATATTGCATCGCATCAGCAGCAATTCTAAAATTAGCTGAGTCAATCGTGGTAGTGTGTTTGATCAAATATTTCTCAAGGGGCTTTTTGTCGTTGCCAATTCCTTTCACCAAATGGGGCGTGTAGTAGTAGCCTTTGTTGGCCACTGTTGCTGCGAAATTCGCCATCTGCAAGGGCACCACTAAATTTTCACCTTCCCCGATAGCAATTGAATAAATATTTGAAAACTTCCATGGCCTGTTGCGATACGCTTTGTCATAATAGGCAGGAGAGGGAATGAGTCCATTTTTTTCGTTTGGCAAATCAATGCCCAGACGTTGCCCAAAGCCAAAGCTCATGATGTGTTTATCCCATTCCTCCAACCCGATACGCGTATCTTTGAATGGGTCGGTTGATTTTCCTTTGTTGAGCATCCTTCGAAGTGTTCCGAGAAAATACACATTGCATGAATTTGCTATGGCTCCCCGCAAGTCCTCGTTTGTGTGAGGGCCATGACAGCCGATGATGCCGCCCGCCATACCTTTTCTGATACAAGGAATGCGTGTTTCAGGTGTGAGCACTCCTTCTTGAAGCGCGGTCATAGCCTGAGCAATTTTGAAAATTGAACCCGGGCGATATTGAGCCTGCAGTGCACGATTGAAGAGTGGCTTCATGGAGTCACTGCTTATGGTTTTGAAATTAGAACTATAATTTCTTCCTGTTAGCAAGTTGGGGTCGTATGTGGGCCCAGAAACGAAAGCAAGAATTTCACCGGTGGCTGGCTCAATGGCCACAATACTTCCCGCTTTTCCCGCCAGCAACTTCTCCCCATACTGCTGCAGATCAAGATCAATACTCGCGATCAAGTTCTCCCCTGGGGTAGAGAGCGTATCATATTCACCATTTTTGAAAGAACCCTTTTCAACACCTTTTACATTTCGAAGCTTAAAGCGAACACCACGTTTTCCCCTCAGCAACTCTTCATAGTAAGCTTCAATTCCGCTCTGGCCGATGTAATCTCCTTGGCGATAGATTTTAGAAGGATCTTTTTCCAATTGGTCTTTGCTAATTTCGCTCACGTACCCTAGTGCATTGGCAAGCGATGATGTTGTATATGCGCGCGTTGTCCTCGCCTGAATGTAAAATCCCGGAAACTCATCCAACCGATCCTCGACCTTGGCAAAGTCCTCGTTAGACAATTGATCAATAAAAAGAGTTGGCTTTACGGGAGAAAATTCCTTGCGTGCTTTTAGTTCTGAAAACTTATTGCGCAACTCAGCAGGCGTTAATTTAAATACAGAACAAAACTTAGCTGAGTCAAACTCTTTTACATCTTTTAAAATAACTTCCAGGTCGTACTCTGGTGTATTATAAACAAGTAGTTTTCCGTTGCGATCCTGAATGAGTCCACGAAATGGATATTCTACTTGCCGCAGAATTGAATTGCTATTTGCTAACTCGGCATAGCGGTCATCTAAAACCTGAATGGAAAATAATTTGATAAGAAATACCAGGGCTACTGCCACAAAAATGATCTGGAATATTTCCGTCCTTCCCTCATTCATATCCTCTCGCGCTGCGGTATCCAGTACTGTTGAAGCACTAAAAAAGTCATCGTGAAAAACAGACTCGCTATTGTCTTGAACATCGAATTCCAGAACAACGCAATGTTAGATGCCTCCACCAGAAAAAGAGCCAGGTGATGAAGAAACACTAATGGCAACGTATATACCAGAAACCATTGGAGTCCTTGCGATGCCATGGTAGGAATGGCACCGGCATCATATCCACCTTGAGGTGTGATCGTGCTAAGCCAATAATTTCGGATATACCCAATAAAAACCAATGTGAGCGCATGAAGGCCAAGGCTATCGTAAAACATATCTACACAAAAGCCCAAAAGAAATCCCACGATCATCAGCCAAAGTGAATTTGTTTCAATTGGCAGCAAGAGAATATAGCCCACGTAAACAAAACAAAACGCCACGTTAAAAAGCGTCATTGATTTGAAAAGCATTACCTGCAGCAAAAGGTAAATGAAAAAAGCGACAAACTGAGTGATGATATTTCGCGTCATTTCAAATCCCCCATTGTTTTTTTCTCCAACGAATCGCGCTCCAACTTCAAATGACTTTTGATTACCTCTACAAACGCGAGTTTTGTAAAATCCGTTCCGAGCTCAACTTTAATGTCAAAGAAAGGATCGTGTTCATTCAAATTAAACTCTTTTATCCGGCCAACGAACATACCTTGCGGGAAAATAGTATTGTAGCCTGAAGTGACGATAGAATCTCCCACCGCTGGAATGGCATGGCGCGGAATGTATTTTAAATCGATGGAAAGAGGATCTATGCCGCTCCATTGAACAGTACCGAAATGCCCCGTGCGCTTGTTGACGACAGATACCTGGTTATCCACATTAAGCAACGAAATCAAAACTGAAAAGTGGTTTGACACCGATTTAACTTTTCCCACCACCTGATTGGCGCTGATGACGGCCATACCGGGTTTGAGGCCGGCATCCAGGCCTCGATCGATAGTGATGAAGTTTTTGTAGTTTTTAGTGGAGTTGTTAACCACTTTGGCGCTTACATAATCAAACCGATTAAAAATAGCAGTATCGCGGATTTGATTCAGCTTTATTGAATACAGAATGAGATCGCGCTGCTCTAATTTCTTTCTGAGTTTTGCGTTCTCCTCTGCGAGCGCGCTATTGATATCGCGGAGTGAAAAATATTCACGAACCCCTTGAGAAAAGGCGTTGATATTTGCCACCAAACGATTTGAGGAATTAAAATACTTGGTACTTTGATATTGATTGTTTTCTACAATCAGCCAGGCACAGAAAAATTCCAGGATTAGAAAAGTAAAAAAAGCCCGATAAGTATAAAGGAATCTAAAGAGCCTTTCCATTTACTACGTCATCAGCACTTTACGGTAATGTTCAAGATTTTTCAACGCAGCTCCTGTGCCGCGCACCACCGCGCGTAGCGGATCATCGGCTACATGGATCGGAAGTTTTGTCTTCACAGAAAGACGTTTATCCAAACCCCTCAGCATGGCACCGCCACCGGTAAGGTAAATTCCACGCTCGTAAATATCAGCCGATAATTCGGGAGGAGACATCTCCAATGCTTTCAACACCGCTTCTTCTAATTTTGAAATGGATTTGTCTAATGCGAACGCAACTTCGGAATAGGAAATTTTTATCGTCTTCGGAATACCCGTCATCAAATCACGGCCGCGGATTTCATAATCATCCGGTCCGTCATCCAATTCGGTTAAAGCAGAACCCACTTCAATTTTTACACGCTCGGCAGAACGCTCGCCAATCAAAAGATTGTGTTGCCTGCGCATATAATCCAAAATATCTCTGTTGAAAGTATCTCCGGCAATGCGAATGGATTGATCACACACAATTCCCGACAAGGCAATCACCGCGATATCAGTCGTTCCACCACCAATGTCCACGATCATGTTTCCGATTGGTTGCTCGATGTCGATACCGATACCAATTGCAGCAGCAATCGGCTCGTGAATCATGTACACTTCTTTTGCGTTGGCGTGTTCAGCAGAATCGCGTACTGCACGTTTCTCCACTTCGGTGATGGCGGACGGAATACAAATCACCATTCTCAATGATGGCGGGAAGAATCTTCTGCCCGTGTCAATCATTTTGATCAATCCACGAATCATCATCTCTGCAGCGTGAAAGTCGGCAATCACACCTTCCTTCAAAGGTCTTACTGTTCTAATGTTGTCGTGGGTTTTCTCGTGCATCTGCATAGCCTCGCGGCCAATAGCAAGCACTTTGTTTGTGTTCTTATCGATGGCGATGATACTTGGTTCATCAACTACTACCTTGTCTTTATGAATGATCAGCGTGTTGGCAGTTCCCAGGTCAATGGCAATATCGCTGGTAAAAAAATCAAAAAGTCCCATGTTTGTTTATTCCCTCCTCTTGTGGTTGATTTTAAAACACGAAATTAAAAAGAAATAATCAAGGCACCTTCGCAAGTTCCCGAATATTTAGGTAAATGACGATGAAGTACAACTCCTCTACGCTCGAGGCAAGATCGAGGTAATATTGCTTTCGATTTCGTGCTCTTTCAGATCAATGCTTGAAATGCCTGAAGCCCGTAAATACCATTGCCATTCCATGCTGGTCGCAGTAGTTGATGGAGTCCTGATCTTTGATGGAGCCGCCCGGCTGGATCACCGCTTTAATGCCTTCTTTATAAGCAATCTCTACGCAATCGGGGAAAGGGAAAAAGGCATCTGACGCCATCACCGCGCCTTTTAATTCAAATCCAAAAGCTTTGGCTTTTTCAATTGCCTGTTTTAATGCATCCACACGGCTGGTTTGACCGACACCGGAAGAGAGCATCTGGCCATCAACAGCCAGAATAATTGTATTTGACTTGGTATGCTTGCATATTTTGCTGGCAAAAAGAAGTGCTTCTACATCTGAAGCCGAAGGAGCGATCTTCGTTACCACTTTCAAATCTGCTTTTGAATCCGTGTGAAGGTCAAGGTCTTGTTCGATAACGCCATTCAGCAGGCTCTTGAATTGCTTTGTTGCCGTAAGGGGCAATTTTTGTTGAAGGATGATCCGGTTCTTTTTGGATTTTAAAAGCTCCAAAGCAGCAGATTCGTAGCCTGGAGCGATAAGAATTTCGAAGAAGAGTTTGTTCATTTCTTCAGCTGCGGCCAGATCAATTTTCTGGTTTGAAGCCAATACACCACCAAATGCGGAAATGGTGTCTGCCTGAAATGCTTTTAAGTAGGCTTCCTTTACAGAAGTGCCAGTAGCTACTCCACACGCATTGGTGTGTTTGATGATCACGAAAGCTGTTTCTCCTTCAAATTCCTTTACAAGATTGACGGCAGCATCAACATCTACCAGGTTGTTGTAAGAAAGTTCTTTGCCGTTGAGTTGATCGAATAGTTTTTCAAGTTCGCCAAAGAACACACCTTGCTGATGTGGATTTTCGCCATAGCGCAGTACCTTTCCTTGTTGATAGCTTGATTTGAAACTTGGGATTTTTTGCTCCTGATTGAAGTAACTGAAGATGGCTGAATCGTAATGTGAAGTCGTGTCGAACGCCAAAGAAGCAAAACGTTTTCTGTCGGCCAGATCGGTAGATCCGTTTTTGGCTTTCAAGAGCTCAAGCACTTCGGCATACTGATTTCTTGATGATACGATCAGTACATCGTTAAAATTCTTCGCTGCTCCGCGGATGAGTGAGATACCGCCAATATCAATTTTCTCGATAATATCTTCTTCGCTTCCACCCTTGGACACCGTTTCTTCAAACGGGTAAAGGTCAACAATCACAATATCCAGCGGCCCGATTTTAAATTCGTTTGCCTGCTTCACATCACTAGCGTCTTCACGTCTGTAAAGGATACCTCCAAAAACGGCTGGATGCAATGTTTTCACCCTGCCGCCAAAGATCGATGGATAGCCGGTGAGCTGCTCAACCGGCACCACTTTGTAACCCAGTTTTTCAATGAACTCCTGTGTGCCTCCGGTAGAGACAAACTCCACATTATTTTTAGCAAGTTCATGAATGATGGGTTCCAAACCATCTTTATAAAAAACTGAAACAAGGGCGCGGGTGATCTTTTTGGAGGACATTATTATTTGAAAATTTTAAGATTGGCTGATTTGAAAATTGGATTCATTCGAAAGTGGGTAATCTTCAAATTTTCAAATCGGTAAATTTTCAAATTCAAGATTAACTCAATCCCGAAAGGAAGTCACTCTCTTCCATCTTTTCGATTTCGATAGAGAAATCATCGGCATCTAAGAAGGCCGGGAAGCGATCGCGATAAGCCTGAAGTGCGTGAGCATTTAACTCTAACGTTTTAACTGCCTCTACACCTTCGACAGAAAATATCTCATCGCCTTTCGGGCCGATGATGGCACTGTGGCCATTGTATTCAATTCCATTGCCATCAATGCCCACGCGGTTAACACCAACACAGTAACTCAGGTTTTCAATTGCGCGAGCTTTAAGCAAGGTTTCCCAAGCATTTGATCGAACCTGAGGCCAGTTGGCTACGTAAATCAAAAGATCATATGCTGGCTTTTTCAAAATTCCGTTCCACCGGTTTCGACTCCACACAGGGAAGCGCAGGTCATAACAAATCAAGGGGCAAATTCTCCAGCCTTTCCAATGACCAATCAGAAGACTCTCACCTGCAGCATATACGTGGTTTTCTTCCGCCATGCGAAACAAGTGTCGCTTATCATAGGTTTTGAAATTTCCTCCTGGCTCCATCCACAACAGGCGGTTGTAATACCTTTCGTGCACGTGCGCAATGAAGCTTCCTAAAATCAAAGCTCCCGTTTGGTCAGCCATTTGTTTCATCCACTTGAAGGTGCGCATGTTCATCATCTCGCCCAGCTTATTGGCTTTCATGGTAAAGCCAGTGGTAAACATTTCAGGTAATACAATTACATCCGTAGAGCCTACCTTCCAGATTTTTTCTTCAAACATGGCCAGGTTTGCCCCGATGTCTTCCCAATGAAGGTCGGATTGGATGATGGTAACTTTTAAATCCTGCATGGCTTTTGAAACGGACTGCAAAGAAAAGAAATTCACAGCCAAAAAGCACTGACCAGCAAAAATTAAGGCCAACTAAATCTTTCGCAGGATTTCACCCGATTTCAGGAGGGTTTCTTCGCCCTTTGCGAAGCAAAAACGCAAGAGTTGATGGTCTGAACCATCTTTGTAGAATGCCGATACGGGAATACAGGCCAGTTTCATCTCTTTGGTCATCCATTCTGCCATTTCCATATCCGTTTTGGTGGACACGCCTTGATAGGACAAAAGCTGGAAATAACTTCCGTAACAAGGTAGTGGCTTTAATGACGAGCCCTTAATGGCATTTATAAAGAAATCTCGCTTTTGCTGATAGAATTTGCCAAGATGAAGGTAATTCTCCGGGTCTTGCATGTAATTGGCAAGAGCTAGCTGCACGGGTGTATTTACACTAAAAGTGATGAACTGGTGCGCCTTGCGGATTTCGCGTGTGATTTTTTCTGAGGCCACCGTGTAGCCTACTTTCCAACCTGTGGCATGAAACGTTTTGCCGAAAGAAAACACAGCAATGCTGCGGTCAGCTAATGCCTTGCTTCTCAAAACACTCTGATGGGTTTTATTTTCAAAGATAATTCGCTCGTAAACTTCATCGCTTAGCACAAACAGGTTGTGTTCAACCGCAAGCTTCTCAAGATTTTTTAAATCTTCTTCATTCAAAACGGTGCCCAGCGGATTATGAGGAGTGTTCACCATGATCATCCGCGTACGCGAAGTGATTTTTTTCTCGACTTCCTGCCAATCGATTTTAAAATCCGGAGGACGAAGGTTGATGTGCACGGGCGTGCCACCATTTAACCGAATGGCAGGATCGTATGAATCGTAAGAGGGATCGAAAATAATTACTGCATCACCACCGTCAATTAATGCAGCGATGGTTGCAAAGATGGCTTCTGTGCCACCCGCAGTAATCGTAACTTCAGTTTCAAAATCAGTGGGGCGGTTATATGTTTTTTCAACCACCTGTGATATGATTTTTCGCAAGGCAGGCGTGCCCGGCATGGGCGCATATTGATTATGACCTTCCTTCATTTTCTGATGAATGAGGTCGATCAATTTTTCTGACACGGGAAAATCAGGAAACCCTTGCCCTAAGTTGATAGCGCCCTGATCCAGCGCCATCTTTGACATGACCGTGAAAATGGATGTGCCTACTTCGGGGAGACGCGATTTGAAATTCATTTTATTTGGTCTTTATCAATCCCTGCCTGTTTTAAAATTGCATGATAAGTTCCTTTTGGCAGATCACGATTAGAATGAATTGGAACGACTACGGTCTTGCGTGTTTGTTCATTCTCGTAAATGTGGTGGCTCCCCTTTGATCGTTTAAATTCAAAGCCAGATTCGCGAAGAATTCTGACTAATTCTTTAGGAGAATAACTCAAGCAGTCAAATTTAATGAATACTCCAAAGTTTGACTGTCATCAGGCACCGTCTCGCCTTTTTCCTGAAGATGCTCGATGTACAATTCAATTGCTTCTTTCGCCATTGAAATAGCGTGATCAATATTTTCACCGTAAGTAATACAGCCAGGCAATGCCGGTACAGTGACTGTATAAGCTCCCTCAGGCTCTTTCGTAAGGAGTATTTTGTAAGTGAGATTTCTCATAGTTAGGCAACTAAGTTAACATAACAAAAGTTCACTTCTTCAAAGGCGCTAAAATTCTGTACTCAGTTTCTACGTCTCCTTTGCTGATGTTAGCAAGTTTCCCCTTAAGCATGCGCTTTTTCAAAGGCGACAAATAGTCGATGAAAAGTTTTCCCTCGATGTGATCGTATTCGTGTTGGATGATACGCGCTTTCATTCCATCATATTCCTCTTCGTGCGCATTCCAGTTTTCATCGAAATATTTAATCGTTAATTTTTCCGGACGCTGTACTTCTTCGCGAATATTTGGGATACTCAGGCAACCTTCTTCAAATGGCCAAGGCTCGCCATCCTCATCAATTATTACTGCGTTAACAAATGTCTTTTTAAAATCTTTCATGTCCGGCTCATCTTCGAGCGAAGTACCATCTACCACAAAAAGGCGCACGCTTTTGCCGATTTGGGGAGCCGCGAGACCAATGCCATGAGCCGCATCCATGGTCTCAAACATATCTTTTACCAATTCCGTTAAATCCGTTCCTTTTTCAATATCCATTGCCTTTTTTCGAAGGACAGGATCGCCATACATCACAATCGGGTAAATCATAAAGTCAATTATTCTGCAAAGGTAAATTAATTTGAGATTATTGATTTGAGATTTTTGACCTTGAATGAACAGGGTAAGACTTAAAACGTCCCCAATCGGGAATCATTTTCGGCTTTGCATGTAGCTTTGTAAAATCAAAGTGGCGCTTATTTTATCTACGCTGCCTTTCGTTTGACGATCTTTCTTTTTCATACCGCCAGCAATCATTGCATCCAGCGCGAGTGATGAAGTGAATCGTTCATCCACTTCCTTGATGGTTTTATCAGGGAAGCTCTTTTTGAAAAGCTCAATGAATTTTCTTACAGCCTCAGCATTCTCGGAGTCCTGGTTATTTAAGCGTTTGGGCATTCCGATCACAATTTCTTGTACGGCTTCTTTTTCAAAATATTTTTTTAGAAACGAAATAAGGCTTCCGCTTTCTACCGTTTCAAGTGCCGTGGCAATAATCTGCATCGGGTCTGTTACAGCCAGTCCCGTGCGTTTGCTTCCATAATCAATTGCTAGTATTCTGGCCATGATTTTTGAATTGAAATCATCAATTCATTTTCGCATTCTCGAAGAAGTCATTCTTGACTTTGCTTTCTAAAGCCAAAGCTTTGGGGAAAAGAATTTCATTTTCAATACGCGCATGCGTTTTTAAATCTTTTTCGAAACGCTTCAGCTCCGCATAAATAACTTTTATATGCAGCGGTGCATTCGCGGCAAGAAAATAATCGCGTGTGATTTTGCGAATGCCTTCCATTTCATCATCATGCGACTCGTGTTCGGCTGCGAATTTTTTTAAAGAAATCCTTTCGAAGGAGTAATATAATCTGGACGGATTAAACAGGCCTCTTGAAGCTCGTTCAAGCACCCCGATGTATTTGAATAAAGTATCTTCTTCCAGATAGATGTGATGAATAAAGTCTTCCATGAACAATGGAAACAACACCTTCATGTCTTTTTCAACCTGAACATAGTCGAAATGATCAGCTCGGAAGTTTTGAACCAATTTGTTGATAAATGGGAGCTTGTGCTTCAAAAACAAATGATGTGAGTGGCGAAGATATTCCAGGATCAAATCCATTGGGAAAGAAAACAATGGAAGATCGATTTCCTGAAAATTTTTATCAGGTGAAGCCAGGTTCCTTATTACCAATTCCACTTCAATGCCCTTCCCCAGGCACGCTTGTTCCAATGTTTGTGAAGGATTCTCGTAAAATGGAATTCCAAAACAATAAAGTACATGAGCGTGAAGAAAATCTTGCTCCACCAGTTCTGAAATTCTTCTATTTCGAATGTTCAATTCCATTGGCATGTAAAGGTAATAGTTAATTGCACAGAATCAGTGAATACTATTACGGATTGTGATTAACTATTAACTTTGACCCATGCGCGAAGATTATTTAAAAGCTGACGGAGAAAATCAGGAAAGCGGGGAAAAAGAATTTGAAAAGGCATTACGTCCTCTTTCTTTCGATGACTTTACAGGTCAGCAAAAAGTTACCGACAATATTAAGGTTTTTGTGCAGGCAGCAAAGCAGCGAAGTGAACCGCTCGATCATGTACTGCTTCACGGCCCTCCAGGCTTGGGCAAAACCACCTTGTCGTTCATCATTGCGCATGAGTTAGGATCAAATATTAAAATTACTTCTGGCCCGGTACTTGATAAGCCGAGTGACCTCGCTGGCTTGCTTACAAATCTCGAGGCTCACGATGTTTTGTTCATCGATGAAATTCACCGGCTCAACCCAATCGTGGAAGAATATTTGTATTCGGCCATGGAGGATTTTCGGATTGACATTATGCTCGATAGTGGGCCGAATGCACGTACGGTGCAGATTGGTTTGAATCCATTTACTTTAATTGGAGCGACCACGCGTGCTGGCTTACTTACATCTCCACTTCGTGCCAGATTTGGTATCAATGCGCGGCTCGAATATTACGATTCCCAGTTGCTCACCAAAATTTTGAAACGCTCGGCTGCGTTGCTGAATACGCCAATTGACAATGATGCTGCCTTCGAAATAGCCCGAAGAAGCAGGGGTACACCTCGTATAGCAAATAATTTATTGAAACGCACCCGCGACTTTGCTCAAATAAAAGGAGACGGCACCATTACCAAATCGATTGCCCAACTAGCCTTGCAGGCTTTGGATGTGGATGAAAATGGTTTAGATGAAATGGATAATCGCATCCTTTCTGCAATTATTGAAAAGTTTAAAGGCGGCCCTGTTGGTCTTTCTACTATTGCTACAGCTGTAGGCGAGGAGGCCGAAACGATTGAAGAAGTTTATGAGCCTTTTTTAATTCAGGAAGGATACATCAAGCGAACCTCTCGCGGACGTGAAGCAACAGAACTTGCCTACAAACATTTAAAAATTCCAAGACCAAAGACACAAGGCTTGTTTGATTGAATTTAGGCTGACTTCTTTCTTGCAATGATCCAATAACTGATCAGGAAACTGATTAGACCAAGTACAATCATCAGCAATGTTTGCCATGCGTGAAAGATGAATACAAATGCAACCGCATCCACCTGAGGTAGGTTGTAAAGCATTGTGAGGCCAAGCGGAACGAGTACATGATAGGAACCAGTTCCACCGGGAAGCGGAGCTGCCATCGCGATGGAGCCAATTGCAAAAAGTGTTACTACCGCGCTAAATCCTAAAGCGGATGTCTCTGGAAAAGCTTTAATCACGCAGTAACTCATCACAAAATAGAGAACCCAGATCCCAATAGAGTAAAGAATAAACAACCACTTATTCTTTAAATGAAAAACAGATAAAAGTCCATCTTTAAAACCAAGAACTAACTTAACAAGCCTTTCATTTTTTCGAAGGAAGAATCCCAGACCGACCAGAATAATGAAGCCAGCGAATGCTAGCCAGACCCATGACGGTATGTTAATACTATTCCCTTTCGAGAAATCCATTCTATCTAAAAATGCTTTTAGCTTTTCCCATTCCAGGTAAAAAGAAGCAACCACCAGGAATAAAAGACAAATCACATCTGCAATCCGTTCGGTGATAACGGTTCCAAAGGAAACCTCAACTGGAGTCTTTTCTAACTGGTAGAGATTATAGCAGCGAGAAACTTCACCACCTCTCGGAACGGCCAGGTTAACCATATAGCCAGTCATCAGTGAGATGAAACTGTGAAAAAGATTAACCTGATGTCCGAGTGGTTGTAACAGCATCCTCCATCGAAGTGCCCTAAGCAGATGGCTGAACACAGCAACAATTGCCATCAGCCACAAATAAAACTTATCTGACTTTTTCCAGGCATCCCAAAGAAAATCAATTTTGTTTTCTCCTTCTATCTGAAGACCTCTGAGAGACAACCACAACAATAAAGCTGTGATTGCGATCATCGTCAAATATTTCAGAATAGATTTAACGGAAGAGTGCATTTAATCAGGCGAGTTGATTTTCTGGAGTTGGAAAAATAAGCCAGGGTTTAAATGTCTTAGCTTCTTCGAAATCCATGGAAGCATAGGAAATAATAATCACCACATCGCCCACCTGTGCTTTGCGTGCTGCCGGCCCATTCAGGCAAACGGTGCCACTATCTTTTTCACCTTTGATCACGTACGTCTCTAAGCGCTCACCGTTATTGATATTCACCACCTGCACTTTTCCTCCTTCAATCAGGTTGGCTGCGTTCATCAATGTTTCGTCAATAGTAATGCTGCCCACATAATGTAGTTCCGCCTGGGTAATTTTTACCCTGTGGATTTTTGATTTCATCACTTCAATTCTCATGCATTAAAATATTATCTATTAATCTCACTTCGCCTACATACCCTGCAATCAATAAAACAGTTTTGTCTGTAACGATTTCAACGGGATTTAAGTTTGCGGCATCAGCTACTTCCAGGTATTCCAGTTTCACGCCCTCCATCGCTTCAAACTTTAGTTTTATTTTGTCTTTTACCTGATTGAAATTTTCTCCTTTTGTCAATAGATGTTTTGTCAAAAGCAATGACTCGTAAAAGATTAGTGCTTTTTTTCGTTGCTCGGCATTCAGTCGTTGATTTCGTGAAGACATTGCAAGCCCATCCGCTTCTCTCAAAATAGGCATGCACCGCAATTGCAGGTCGAAGGCAAGCTCGTCAACGAGTTTTTCGATCACCTTGAATTGTTGAAAATCTTTTTGCCCGAAATATGCAATACTTGGTTTAATGATGTTAAAAAGTTTAGAAACCACTAACGCCACGCCACTAAAATGCCCTGGCCTGAATTTTCCTTCCATTATTTTGTCAAGAAGGTCGAAATCAAAGCGTATAGTGGAAGGCGCACTATACATTTCTTTGTTGTCGGGAGCAAAAACTACATCACACCCACCACTTTCAAGCATCTGAAGATCCTTCTCCAGCGTTCGTGGGTATTTTTCAAGATCAGCAGGGTTGTTGAATTGCGTAGGGTTTACGTAGATGGAACAGGCTGTGATATCCGTTTCGGCCTTAGCTGCGGTCAAAAGAGATAAATGCCCCTCGTGCAAGGCTCCCATGGTAGGTACCAAACCAATTCTTTGGTGTGCACTTTTTTGTGCCAAAAAGGCCCTTAGCGGCCTGATTTCCCTGAAAATATGCATGAAAGGCCTCGTATAAAAGGGCGCAAATATAGGCTATATCTTTTAACCTCAGTTGAATACGGGGTGAATTTTCCGTACTTTTGTAGTCCCGTTTCTTGACCTAATAAAATTTCAACCAATATGTCAAAAATTCGCATCCTTTATGTAGCTAGTGAGATCAACCCGTTTTTGCAGACGACTGAGGTAGCAGACTTTGTGCGCAAGTTGCCGCAGGCTATGCAGGAGAAGGGAATGGAGATACGCATTTTAGTGCCGCGTTTTGGTTTGATCAATGAGCGCAAGAACCGTCTTCATGAAGTTGTGCGCCTTTCAGGTATCAACATTGCAGTAGGTGATGAAGAAAAGCCTTTGATCATTAAAGTTGCATCTATTCCCAATGCAAAATTACAGGTGTACTTCATCGATAATGAAGATTACTTTCACCGCAAGTCGATGTTTCATGATAAGGAAAACCGATTCTTCGAAGACAATGACGAACGTGCCATTTTCTTTTGCAAAGGTGTAATCGAAACTGTAAAGAAATTAGGTTGGTCACCTGATATCGTTCATTGCAACGACTGGATTACCAGCTTCATTCCTTTATATCTGAAAACGACTTACAAGAATGATCCGCTGTTTAAGAATTCAAAATCTGTTTTCACGATCTACAACAACAGCTTCACACACAAGTTCAAGGGCGACTTGATGGGAAAAGTTCGTATGCTGGACATTGAAGACAACATGATGGGACATTTGAAGTCAGCGGATTACGAGGGCTTTATCAAATTAGGTGCTCAATGGGCCGATGTGGTTAATGTTGCTGGAGATGGCAAAAAACTTGAAGGGCTCTTGAAAAAAATCAAAGAAAAGAAAGTGGAATCGATTGAAAACAGCGAAGACTACGCGGAATCTTTCTATACGATTTATACGGAGCTGGTCAGCTAATTACTTTTTAAATTTTAAGGTAGAAAGTCAGGTGTTTCACGCCTGACTTTTTAGTTTTGTAGTAACTTGTTATCAAAAAATCATTATGTGTGGAATTGTAGCATACGTTGGTCATCGTCAGGCGAAGGATATTATCATAAAAGGTCTGAAGCGATTGGAGTATCGCGGGTATGATAGTGCTGGTATTGCCTTGTTGAACAGTGGCGGATTAAATATTTATAAAAAGAAAGGAAAGGTTTCTGAGTTAGAGGCTTTTCTTCAAGGCCAAAATCTGGACAGCCACATCGGTATGGGCCATACAAGGTGGGCTACCCACGGTGAGCCCAATGACGAAAATGCGCACCCGCATTACTCGGCTACAAAGAAATTGGCAATCATTCACAATGGTATCATAGAGAATTACAGTTCGCTTAAGCAAGAACTTCTGCGCAAAGGTCATCGCTTTGCGAGCGAGACTGACACGGAAGTCTTTATCCATTTTATTGAAGATATAAAAGAAAATGAAAATTGTTCGCTGGATGAAGCTGTAAGACTTGCTTTGACGAAAGTCGTAGGTGCTTATGCAATTGTTGTAATGTCGCTTGAGGATCCTGATTTACTTATTGCAGCGCGCAAAGGGAGCCCATTGGTTGTTGGAGTTGGACGTGGGGAATTTTTTATGGCTTCGGATGCAACACCTATTATCGAGTACACAAACGAAGTGGTGTATCTCAATGATCAGGAGATAGCTATTGTGAACAAAGGAAAATTGAATATCATCAATACTGCCAATCTCCCGCTCACGCCCTATGTTCAAACTGTCGACCTTGAGTTGGAAGCAATCGAAAAAGGGGGCTTTGAGCATTTCATGATCAAGGAAATTTTTGAGCAGCCAAAGTCGATCCGTGATTGTATGCGTGGTCGTCTGGATGCAGATTCGGGAAGATTGATTTTAGGAGGCTTGCGGGAATATCTCAACAAATTGGTGAACGCAGATCGCATTTTGATTGTAGCATGTGGAACATCGTGGCATGCGGGTTTGGTTGCCGAATATTTTTTCGAAGAGTTTTGTAGGATACCTGTGGAGGTTGAGTATGCTTCTGAATTTCGTTACCGCAATCCCGTTATTCGCGAAGGCGATGTGGTCATTGCTATTTCACAATCAGGAGAAACAGCTGACACACTTGCTGCTATCGATCTCGCAAAATCAGAAGGAGCTATCATCTTTGGCGTTTGCAATGTAGTGGGCTCGTCAATTCCCAGAGCTACTCATGCTGGCGCTTACACGCATGCCGGCCCGGAAATTGGTGTAGCTAGTACAAAAGCATTCACGGCTCAGTTGACCGTGCTCAATATGATAGCGTTGATTGTTGCTCAGAAAAAAGGAACAATCACGGAGAAAAAATATCGTGAACTTTTGGTGGAGATGGAAAATATTCCTGCCAAAGTGGAGGCGGCACTTAAACTGAATGATCAAATTCAGGCAATTGCTGAAGAATTTAAAGATGCCCGAAACTTCATTTATCTGGGGCGCGGTTATAATTTCCCCGTGGCATTAGAAGGTGCACTAAAGCTGAAAGAGATTTCCTATATACATGCGGAAGGTTACCCAGCTGCTGAAATGAAACACGGTCCGATTGTTTTGATTGATGACGAAATGCCTGTTGTTTTCATCGCGACAAAAGACAGTTCATACGAAAAAGTTGTATCCAACATTCAGGAAGTGAAAGCACGCAAAGGTCGTGTGATTGCCATTGTCACGGAGGGTGACACACATATTCCGAAAATGTCAGAATTTGTAATTGAGGTTCCTGCCACTTTGGAACCACTCATGCCTTTGGTTTCAGTTATTCCACTTCAGTTGTTGTCATATCACATTGCTGTGATGCGAGGCTGTAATGTTGATCAACCCAGAAACTTGGCCAAGAGTGTAACGGTTGAATAATCTTTTACTGGTTCGTGATCAGTAGTAATTCTTCCCAGCTAAGAGCAAAGGCTATTATTAAAATTAATAGCATGAGCATTGGGACAGTTTGATGTATCCATACTGTTTCTTTTCGAATGATGATTACTGTGGTTAAGATGCTTATCAGAATATTTTGAGGAATCTGATTAGGTAGCGAATATCCTCCAATAGAAATATTGTCGATAATGGCTAACACAGCAGAAAAAATAATCAGCAGATAAATTCTCCTGTAGTTTTCAAAATAGAATTTTTTAAGATTCACGCACGAACGGTGCCATCGAATTGGGAAAAGAATCCTGGCCAGGATATAAAGATTTACAGGGTAAAGAATAACCAAAGAAACACTGGTAGTCGCCAATATTGGTAAGTTCGAAGATTATACGTTACCCACCACTCCTGTATGTGAATGACAAACAATAGCAAGATCAGTATCAGGTGTGGCCAGTAAATTTTAGTTTGTTCCCAGCGGTGAATGATTTGAGCAATACCGGAGACAATTTGCGTGATTCCCATCCCCAGAATAATGGAAATCAAGACGGTGACATATTCAAACGGTGATATCATAAAATTTTAATGAGTACCTAATCAATCACAAACTGATCACGTTGCAAGAATGTTCAATTAAAGAAATCGGTATATCCGTGTTTGTCGTGTGTGTTACAATTTTCATGTAAGTATTTTTATTTGATTGTCGAAACTTTTATTGAATGGGTTATTAATTTTGAATTGGGTACAATATAAATATGCCAAACGAGGAAGATTCATCCGCTATCAACTTGATTTCAATCCTTCAACAAAGAAATCAGAAACTACTTGATCGTGAAAATGAGCTGGCTGAGAAACAAGAAGAGCTTCAATCGCAGAAAGAAGAACTTACCGCAGCGATAGAAGAATTAGTAATCAAAAATAACAGACTCACAGAAGCGCTGCAGCAATTACAAACGCGCAATCAAGAGCTTGACCAGTTATTATATCGCACTTCGCATGACCTTAAAACACCTGTTTCGTCACTCGAAGGTCTTTTGCATTTAATGAAGTCAGAAACTCTTTCTGAATCTCAGATTACTTTGTTGCAATATATGGATCAGAAGATTTCGCAGATGAATGATGTGTTGAAATCACTGGCCATGCTTGCCGAGGTATCATTCGAAAAAATAGTGCTTCAGCAGGTGAACTTAAGACAGTTAGCAACACAGGTAATAAACGACCTTAGTTACCTGCCTAATTTCAGTTCAGTTAAAATTGAATTTAATTACAACGGACTTGAAGAAGTGCGCAATGACGAACAGGTGTTGTACAATGTTTTAAAATGCCTTGTCTCAAATGCAATTATTTTTCGAGATCCACTGGAACTTGGTTGGGTAGGAATTAATTTTTCTAATAGTGGAAAATTTTTTCTGATTGAAGTCTTGGATGATGGCGAGGGAATTTCACCAACAATAAGCAATGACATTTTTAAAATGTTTTTCCGCGGATCAGAAAAATCTCATGGAGCGGGATTGGGCCTTTATATTGTAAAGAGCGTTGTTAAGAGAATGAATGGAGAAGTTCGCTGGACAAGCAAAGAAGGCAAGACAACTTTTCAAGTTGCCTTGCCAATCACCTAAGTTCTTTTTGATTTTGTGATATTAATTTTTGACTAATCTCGGACGATTATCATGTTTCGTTAAGGAAAAATAGGATAATAGCTAAATAAGTTCTTTTGGTATTATTGATCTCTCGAAAGCACGATGCCTTTTCAGAATTATTCAGCTATAGCCTGCTCAATCGACTCCGAATAAACAATATCCATCTGATTGAATTTACCATTGGGGTAAGTTTTATTGATTTTCTCACGGCCGATTTTCACACTTTGCTTAAAGACTTCATCATTTGGGAGAATTTTTCGGTGCGTTTTCAACCCGAGATCAAACATCTTCTCTTTCCATTCTACAAAATACCATTCCATTGAAGGTTGGTGGAACACTGATAGTTTTCTTTTGTCAAAAATCAACTTCGTAATTTTCTCTTTCTTCACCAATTCACCAATAAAGTTGAATATCTCTTTGAATTGATCCATTGGGATATATGTCGAAAGAGCTTCGACAACTGCTGTCTTTGGCGAATCTTTTACTGTGGAAATGACCGCATGCTTCAATTTCTTCTTTTCAATTAATTCTGGCATAATCTGTTTTGTTTTCAATTAAAACAGGCCAAATCCAAAATTGTTAGAGCGAAGACAGGATTTAAAGATTTTTCAAGATTTCTACATTTCAAATTTTGGGGATCCTAACTGATCTCTCTTATCTCGTAATCTTTCCCTTTCCCAAATTTCACAAGGTCTTTGTACCGATACCGCTCTAATGTGTGAATATCCTTGGCTGCAAAGTCCGAATTGGAGATAATGGATTCAATTACGAATTCGTACCGATCGCCAAAATTTATTAGCCGGTATTTTTTTCCCACCCGTAGAGATGACAATGCTAATCCCTGCATTAAATTCTTTCTACACCCAATCCCGGTTTATCAGAGCAATACATCATTCCATCTTTCAAAATGAAACCACCCTTCACAACATCGCGGGCAAGATCAAGACTTCCGTCAAGGTCGATATACTTTGTATTCGCACAGGCAAAGGCTGCATGCAGCGCAGCTGTAATGCTGATGATACTCTCATCGTTACAGCCCCAGAAAAGTTCTACACCTTCGTGTGCGCCAATGTCAGCTATCTTCAAGGCTTGGCTGATGCCCCCACATTTCATCAACTTAATATTAAAAATACCGGTAGCCAGAGGAGGCTTTACTAGTGCCATTGCGCTTTGAGGGGTGAGCAGCGATTCGTCAGCTGCGATGATTTTGCGAATGTTGTTAGGTAGTTCTTTCATCGCATCAATTTCCTTTGCGGGAAGCGGCTGCTCAATCAATTCAATGTCCAGATGCTTGGTCTTGTTATAAAACTCAATTGTCTTTTCCGATGTGTACCCTTGATTGGCATCAATCCGAATGATAAATTTTTTTCCAAACTTTTCGCGCAATTTTACCATCCGCTCGATGTCTTCTTCCAGGTCAATTCCGAGTTTTACTTTTAAAACCCTGAATCCGCGTTCGCCATATTCCTGCGCTTCCTTTAAAGTCTCTTCAACATTCTTGATGCCGATTGTGTTGGAAGTCGGTAGAGATTGAATTTTTTGTCCAAGAAATTTTACTAACGGAACACCTAAATATTTCGTAAACGCATCGTGCAGAGCAATATCGAGGGCCGCCCGTGCGGCAGGATTTTTTGGAAATTTTTGCCACACTTCATAGGCAAGCTGATTTAATTCTCGAATGTCGCGGCCAACGAGAAACGAAATGTTACTTTCCTTCAAGGTATCCACGCACGATTCAAAGTATTCTCCTGTTACATATTCACTTGGGTTGCCGGCACCAATACCTGTCAGTCCGTTGTCAAGCGTGATTTCAACAAATGCATTGTTAACTTCATCCACCGTCTTGAATGCGATGGTGTAAGGTTTTGTATTACCAAGGTCTGCTGCCCAGGATTTAATTGATTTGATTTTCATTCTGAGATGTAGAAAATGTTACTAAATATTTTTCGCTATTTGGTTTGTTTAAACCTGCGCGATGGATTTGTCAATCATGTCTTTGAAAATTGCCACTAATGACTGCACTCCATCTTCCAATGGAAGAATTACCGGAATGCCTAACTCCTTCTCTTTTTCGCTTGCCCACTTGCGCGCATCCGCTTCTTTCATTTTGTATGTATTTACAGTCACAGCCACCGTTGGCGCGCCATAAATTTTGATGAGCTCAATCTCATCTTTTATGTCCGGAATGTTATCGGCATAGTCTTCAAGACCTTTGTATTTTTTGCGCGGAGGATTATGTTGCAAAACAACGGCATCAGCGTTTGCAGAGACAATCCACTCAGCGCCCGCAGGCCCGCTTGGATTGCGCAGTGATGATTGACCTTCGATGAAGATAATATCAGGCTTGGCTTCTTCCCAGCATTGTACAATGGCGTGTTCCATCTCGCCCGAGATAAAATCATTTAAGGTGCTGTCAAAGATAAAGCCGTATTTAGCTCCTTGCATCCAACCTGTTTGACCGGTATAAATCATTTCCGCTTTAAAGCCAGCCTCGCGCATGGCTTGCATTAGGAAACGGGTGGTTGTGCGTTTGCCTAATGCACAATCAGTGCCCAGCACGGCAATCTTTGGGCAATGAACATTTGCGATTTCTCCCGACCAAAAATGAAGATCTTTGAATTTTTTTGGTTTTCGCACATCTATAATTTCAACTCCTTTTCGATTTGCCAATGCTACTAAATCAGCATGGTCAGATACGTAATCGTGCAAACCATTTACAATACCATATCCCATCTCAATTGCTTCGTGAAGCAAAGCGCGCATTTCTTCCGGTAATACTCCGCCTTTTGTGGCCACACCGATAATACAGTATTTAGCTTGTTCCTTTGATTGGTTTGCAAAGTCTTTAAGCGAGGCAAAGATGGGAATATCTCGTTTTCGCCCGTCCAGTATTTCTCCTGCATCCTTTCCGGGATGTTTACTGTCGATAACACCTAAAATATTAAATCTTTCTGTGCCACGAATAAGCCCATGAGCGGTCTTAGCATTATCTGAATCAAGAAAACTGGAAGTGATGACGATTGCGTTACTCTTTTGCATATCTGGAAAAAATTTGATCTGAAAGTTGGTGAATGTATTTTTAAGAGAAAACTTTTTGACACGATATTTTAGTTGTAATTCAATTGGAGGTAAGATAAATCAGGCTTGCGTTTCTTTTTGCGTCTCAGTTCATATTTATAAAACTTTTGCCCTACATTTTTCATAAATGGATATCCTATCTCTTTGTATTCATATTTTCCATCATTATAAATCCCATCGACATTAGTATTAATCACAGCTGATAACATAAACTCCACTCCATTCTTAAAATCTACGATGTAAGCGTTGTCGATCAGGTATCCATACGCATCACCAACTTTATTGAAGATGCGAATGTTTGAAGGAATTGGTTTTTTATCCTCTCCGTACATCAAGAATTTACAGTACGCATCGTAGTAATTTGGATCGCGGGAATAGGCTGGGTATTTTGACTCGCGTGGCAACTGAGACATGTGCTTTAACACAAACTGTCGATCTTCTTCCGAAATGTCGAATCGTCTTTTGGATTCCACTGTTTCCGGGAACAATATCGCTTTTAAAATTTCTTGCTGCTCCTGAAGTGGATAGGAGTTTTTATAGGTGAAATCAAATGGCTCGCGAATAATTGCTCCATTTTTTTCGTAACCAATTCCTTTAAAAACTTTTCGAGGAGGACGGATGGAGTCTTCGTTTACAAGCATCGGCTGATTGTAAATAATTGAGTTGTCTTTTAGAAATCTGACTGCTTCCGTGTGGCGATTTTGATCGGGAGTTAGAGGGCGTTCCAGCCGGTGGAGTATCCGGATGTTGTAACCTTTTTTTCTCAACACTTCATTGGTGGCTTTCTGTCCAAGAAACTCATAAAGCCGATTGAAGGCATCATTATCACTCACCAATAGAATTTTTTTTGCGTAGTGTGCTACCGATGGCAACCCGCTTTCGGAAGTACTGTCCTTTCTTGTTGATAGTTGACCCGAATACGCGCTGTCATTAAACATTGGCGTAAATTTATCCAGGCCGCGAATGTTAAGTTGATTTAGCTTTTCCAATGCGAGCAATACCATTGGCAGTTTTACTGTGCTGGCGGGATAGAAGTATCGCGTTGAATCTAAATTGAAATGAAATGATTTGAATGACGGTCGATTCAATGAATCGCGATTGATTTGCGTATAAATGACTTGAATTTCTAACGTGTCTTTTTTCTTTAAAAACTTTTTGAGTTTACCTGATCGCACCATCAAGTTTTCAACTAGTCTGCTATCCTCGACCAGGGGTGCGCGACATGAAACAGCCGTCCAAACGACTAGGATGCAGATCAAAATTTTTTTCATCATGAGAAAAACTAACTTGGTGTAAATTTGAGTAAGTAAAGATCGGAATCAAACCACAAGAAGAACAAACTGAATGATGATTAAAAAATGTCTGGTATTTTTTCTTTGCTTTTTTTCCTTGACCGGCTGGTCTCAAGATCGAAAGCACACGTGGGTGGATAGCGTCTTTAATAAGTTGGATGTTGAACAGAAAATCGGCCAATTGTTTTTTGTAAAAGTGGCAATGAATGCCAGCCCCCAGCAGCTTAAAGAAGTTATTGATCTGGCAGAGGAAGGAAAAATTGGAGGAGTCATTCAGCTGCGGCTAGCTTTGGGCAAGCACGTAACTTGGGCAGAGCAATTGCAGAGAAACGCAAAGACACCTGTACTAATCGCAGCTTCTGTCACTGCAGGGCTTGGGACGGTTTTGGATAGTACAATGAATTTTTATAGACCGCTTGTGCTAGGGGCATTGGAAAATGACAGTCTGATAAAGGCTTATGGTGAAGAGCTAGCCTTTCAGATGAAAACGGCAGACATTCAGCTAAACCTTGGTTCGTCTTCCTACGAATTTTTTAACGACAACCCCCAAAAGAATATTTCCAAAACAAGTCTTTTTCTTGACGCCCTTAATCAGCGCGGCATTTTATCGGGCTCTGTATGGCCCAGCGCGGCAGACTCGTCCCTTTCTCAAACCCGTGAGACAACAGCTTCGAAGTTATCCGTTATACAGTTCTCCCTTCAAAACGCCTTACGTATTGATGAAATTAACGTCAGCAATGTGCGTAAAAAACTATCTTATGAGGGAATGCTGATGGCAGATGTAAATGAGCTGCAAAAATTCTCCTCCAAAAAGAAAAAGGGTGACGCTGAGACGATTGGGTTTCTGGCTGGCTTTGATCTGATGGTTTCTCCTTTAAATATTGAGGCTGCAGTTAAGCAGATTAAGAAAATAGTAAAGAAAGACAAGCAATTGGCTTTGCAATTAGATCAGAGTGTGAGAAGAATTTTAAGTTACAAATATCAGAGTGGCCTCAACGAAATCACAACTTCTGATAATATTGGGCTTAAACTCAATTCCCCCGAAGCCCGCCTTTTGCGACAGACAATTGCCAACGAAGCAGTTACCGTTGTTCAAAACAAGAATGCGCTTATCCCCATCCAAAAGTTGGATGACACAAAATTTATATCAATCAGTGTCGGTAAAAACAGTTTCAATCCATTGACTTCTTATTTAACCAGATATGCTCCATTTTCTCACTTTCAACTAGGCATTTTAAAGGATACAATAAATTTTCCTACAAATTTTACAAGCAACGATATTGTTGTCATTGGCCTTTTTTCCAATTCTATTCCTCAAGATGACTTGGCAACATATGTGAATAGGCTGTCAGATAAAGCAAAAGTTATCGTATGCAGTTTTGATAATCCGCAGGGTTTGAAATATTTCGAGAGTGCATCCGCAATCATCGCTGCTTATGCGGATGACGCTGAAATGATGCAAACTGTAGCTCAAATTATTTTTGGCGGATTGCCTGCAAAAGGTTCACTGCCGATCAAAGTTTCAGGCGCGCTTGTAAATGGCACTAAAGTAAGCACGGAATTGAGCAATCGATTTTCGTATCAGCAACCGGAAGCAGCAGGGATGGACAGCAGAGTATTGGAGAAAATTGAATTGATTGCTAAGGAGGCAATTGATATTGGATCAACTCCTGGTTGCTATGTACAGGTTGTGAAGGATGGAAAAGTCATTTATGATCGCGGTTTTGGCTGGCTCACGTATGAAAAGAAATCTCCAGTAACAGAACAGACCATTTATGATCTCGCCTCCGTCACGAAAGTGACAGCTACATTACAAACTGTGATGTACATGTACGAGCGAGGAATGATTGATGTGCATAAAAAACTTTCCGTTTATCTCCCCGAGCTGAAGGAATCCAACAAGGCGGACTTCACGATTAAAGATATTCTCACGCACCAGGCTGGGCTTTGGCCATTTCTCCCTTTTTGGGCAGAAACAGTGAAGGATTCTGCCGTAATAAAAAAATATTATGCTCGTCAGTCAAGCGATGATTTTCCTTTTCCGGTAGCTGAGAATTTATTCGCATCCAAGGCGATGAAGGATTCATTGTGGCAATGGATTATTCATGCGAAGATTCGTGAGAAGGTTTCGCGTACTCCCTTTGATTACAGGTACAGCGATATGGGCTTTTATATGATGCAACATCTTGCTGAAAAGTTGCTGGGCATGCCGATAGAAGATTTTCTTCAGAAAAATCTTTATCAACCAATCGGAGCAAACACAATGGGCTATCTACCATTACGAAAATTTCCAAAAGAAATGATTGCACCTACCGAAGATGATAAATTATTTAGAAAAGAATTGCTAGTGGGTTATGTGCATGATCAAGGCGCAGCTATGCATGGCGGTATTGCAGGGCATGCAGGTTTGTTTAGCAATGCAAATGACCTCGCAAAGATGGGGCAGCTTTGGCTGAATGGTGGAAGCTACGGAGGAGTAAAATTTCTAAAATCCGAAACGCTGGCAACATTTACACAAAAGCAATACGAAATTAGCAGACGCGGCCTTGGGTGGGACAGACCTACGATCAGCGACTGGAACGGTCCCACCACTCTGCACGCGTCAGCGAAAACATTTGGCCACACCGGTTTCACTGGAACTTGTGTATGGGTTGATCCCGAGTTTAATCTCGTTTACGTTTTCCTTTCGAACCGCGTAAACCCCGACATGACAAACAATAAAATTTTGAATGCCAATATTCGACCGCGCATTCAGGAAGTAATTTATCAATCGATATTTGAGTATTGTTCGAGAAATCGGGAATGAGCTATTTGCAGCTAACTCCTGACACGTACTTTTCAATTGAACCGATCGGCTTAGAGGTTTCGCTTCCGGCAAATCCTTTGATATCTGAGTAGGAAATTTCTTTCAGGTATTGTTCTAAAAATATTTTTGAAAGCGGTAGGTAAGACCAATGCCATTTCTCTTCCTCATATCCGGTGCGGCCATTCGCTTTGCTGGTATAAGGTTGGCAAAATCCATATTCATATG
>CAZNCO010000003.1:0-30813 GCA_964571345.1 uncultured Ohtaekwangia sp. | reverse complement strand
TATGTGCGAAACATGCTTCAACTCAATAATAATCTTGGCAAAGGGATAAAATTTAGTGAGATTGGGCAAATGGCAGGTATGTATCAAACCGAGTGGAGTTGGTCACCTCTATTAGCAGATTTTGACAATGACGGTTGGAAAGACTTGTTAGTTACCAACGGCTTTCCAAAGGATATTACCGACAAAGATTTTGCTAATTACAGAGTAGATGTGGGCAAAATTGCCACTACCAAAATGCTTGTCGATTCAATTCCAATTGTAAAGATTCCAAACTATGCGTTTCGCAATAAGGGTAATCTGACTTTCGAGGATGTGAGCGATAAGTGGGGATTAAATATCCCCTCCTTTTCAAGTGCAGCTGCGTTTGCTGATTTAGACAATGATGGAGACCTTGATTATGTTGTTTCTAACATAAACGAAAAGGCTTTTTTATATGAAAATACGCTTTATAAAAAAGGTAAGCAGACTAGGGCATCAAACTATATTGACGTTAAACTTAGTGGGGAACCGGGCAATAACCAGGCATTAGGATCTACAATAACGTTGTATTGTCAGGGTATGATGCAATACGAGCAATTGAGCCCCTATCGCGGATTCTTGTCTACCGTGCAGAGCTTTGCACACTTTGGATTGGGTTCTGTTACCAAGGTTGATTCTCTACGGGTGCGTTGGCCGAACGGAAAGACATTTGTCATAGCGAGTCCAGATATCAACCAGTCAATTATTATTAAATATGGGGATGGAAAGGAAATCCATGAGTCTGCAAAAGCAATAGCTCCCCATCTGTTTGTGAATACTTCAAATGCGTTAAAGTTGAATTATAAGCATGAAGAGGAAGATCAAAACGACTTCACTACTCAGCGCACGTTGCCGCACAAATTCTCTCAATTCGGTCCATCCATTGCTGTCGGTGATTTAAACGGTGATGGCAGGGAGGACATAGTTTTAGGTGGAGCAGCAAAAAAGGAAACCACTACTTTCATTCAAGGGAATGACGGTCGGTTTATCAAGCGAACATTACCTGAAGCAAATAAAATAAGAGAAGATGAAGGCTTGCTGCTCTTCGATGCTGATAATGATGGTGATCTTGATATTTATCTGGTCGGAGGAAGTCTTGAACCCGGCACTACACTTGATATTTACAACGATCGTTTTTTAATCAATGACGGTAAAGCAAATTTCACTCCCGCTCCACTTCCTTCTACCGTCTCAAGCGGTTCGTGTGTTCGGGCTGCTGATTATGACCAGGATGGGGATCTTGATCTTTTTGTTGGAGGACGACTTGAGCTAGGCAAGTACCCTTTTGCGCCTCAAAGCTATTTATTCAAAAACGAAAAAGGTAGGCTTACTTTAGTAACTGAAACTGATGCTCCCGAACTATCCAGAGTTGGAATGATTACAGATGCATTATGGTCGGATTACAACAATGATGGAAAAGTTGACCTGATTTTAGCTGGAGAATTCATGTCCATCACTTTTTTTAAGAATGTAGATGGAAAATTGAAAATTGAAAAAATTACAGGAATAGAAAAGCAAAAAGGTTGCTGGAATAGCATCGTGGGCGGAGATTTTGATCAAGATGGTGATACGGATTATGTCGTTGGGAATCTGGGTTTGAATAATAATTTTCTGGTAGAACCTTCGCATCCGTTAATGATCTATGCGAAAGATTTTGATGGAAATGGAAGCGTTGATCCTGTTGTTGCGTGTTACATGCAAACTTCCATGACTGATCATGAGAAACGCTTATTCCCCATGCACTTTTGGGATGAATTAAATTCTCAAAGCCCCATATTCAGAAGGAAATTTGATAGATATCGGGAGTATGCGAAAGTCACTGTGGACCAGTTATTCAAACCAGAAGAGCTTAAAGATGCTTTGATATTAGAAGCAAATAATTTAGCAACCTCCTACATCGAAAATTTAGGTGCTGGTAAGTTTGTGATGAAACCTTTGCCCGCCTTAGTGCAGGTGGCCCCCATAAATGGTATGGTAGTTACAGATGTGAATAATGATACGTATGATGATGTTGTTATGGTAGGAAACGATTTTGGAAACGAAGTATTTGCAGGAAGATATGACGCTTTTAACGGGGTTGTTTTAATAGGAGACGGTAAAGGAAATTTCAATTTGAGTTCACCAGGCGATAATGGATTTTATGTTCCTGGTGATGCAAAGGCACTAGCGGTGTTGAACCATGAAAGTGGTCGGTTGCTCCTTGCAACGCAGAATCGAGACAGTGTGAAAGTCTATCAAGTCGACAAGAAAATCAGTATCATTAAACCTGAATCTCATGACCTGTATGGCGAGATTATTTTTGAGAACGGAAGAAAGAAGAAAATAGAATTTTATTATGGCAGTGGATATCTCTCGCAATCGTCAAGATCAGCAGAATTACCAAAAGGGGTAGCAGAAGTTTACATCACTGATTATAGGGGTAGCCGCAGGAAAGTTGATTTGAAAAGGTAGATTTTATTTCTTTCCAATATTTTTGAGTATCAGCAAGTCAACAGGGTGGAGAGACCATTCGGTTGAAATGTTTTTTGGTACGCCTTCGTTGAAGTTCAATGCACCAAGAACAATGTCTTGGTACCCATCTTGGTTTAGGTCTGCGCATTCCATGGTAAGCCATCTTCCAGCTACGGCATCTTTAATTATGTACGGTTTAAAATTCTTTTCTTGATTCTCAAAATAGATAAATGATTGCTGAGAAGATTTTTCGAAATCTGGAAAAAAAGAGATGGCTGCGATATCGAGGTCACCATCGTTGTCAAAATCCACAGCCCTAAACTGAGAGGCGCCATGCATCGGATAGAACCATGTCTCTTTTAATTCTCCGTGACCATCGTTTGTAAGTATTCGAACACCATGATAAGGCTTTAAAATCATCGAGTAATCTCCATTGTCTCCATTGCTGTAGATAATGTCCAAATGACCATCCTTATTTATATCATGCAATTCGAAATAACTTGATCCATAAACAGATGGAAAGCGCGCGAGCGTAACGGGGGAGAAGTTAAATTTCCCTGTGTTTTTCAGTAACAAGATACGTTCATCACCTTGCGTCATTAGTACGATGAGATCTTTCATGCCATCGTTATTCCAATCAACTACTTCTATTTTGCGAGCACCTGGGAAAGGTAGCAGCGTGATTTTTTGATAATCATCGTTTCCTAAATTCTTAAAAGTGGAAAGCTCTCCCGTATAGTTGCCGAATTCGCAGACAACAAAATCACTGAGACCATCTTGGTCAAGGTCAGTGATCACAAAATGCACTGGGCGTTTCAAAGAGTCGAAGAGATTTTTAAAATGGTCATTTTCCTTAATCTGAATAGAGCCTTTTTTTTGATCGTTAGGATCCATAATCCCCATTAATGATAAATAAACTTTGTCATTGACTCTTTGGTAAAATGAAACAGGGCTTTGAAGAGCGATTAAGTTTTTACTTGAGTCTTTTGAGTGCATTTCCCATAATTTTCCTTTGCGCGTTCCGGCTAAAAGCACTTCGCGACCCGAGTCGTAAGCAAGCATCGTGATCATGGAATGTTGTAATTCCAATTTTATTTTTTTTGCTGTAAAGGAGGTTAATGTATCGGTTATAGGAGTGGAAGTATTTCTCAACGAATCAGGCGCATTCGTTAGATAGTATTCTTTGATGGACTCCCAATCGTCTTTTGTCACCATGGCTTTAGAGGGAAGGGTGGAAAAAACTACTTTCTGATCTTCTTCGGGAACCTGGTTAATTTGAAAATACTCTAAGCCCATCCTAAATGCCATTTGAGGCAAAACATTTTTCTTCCAAATTTTCTTAGGCAACAAGCCTGGCTCCGGAAAGGCGTGGCAGCTCCCACAATATTTCTGGGCCAAGTATTTTTCTTTTGCTCCTTTATCCAAACAAGAACTCATTATGCAGATAATTGAAATGAGTAGCGCTGTCGTCCGAATCATAATATTTTTCATGCACTTGCAAAATACATGCTTATTAAGTCATTGCAAGGGCTTTTAATTCACGAAGAAATTTTATTTACGATGTTCCATCTCTGTCCAATTTTGAACATCTTTGTACGGATCAGCACAGGATCGGTCTGTAAAACCTGCATTTTCAGCCTCCTTTGAGTTGGCACAATTTTTCTAACACAATCCGAACTTAAACCTTAATAGCGTGAACGAGAGTGGCAAAATTCTGATGATTGATGACGATGAGGATGTATTGTTGGCAGCCAAAATGCTTTTAAAGAAGTCCAACCATCAGGTTATCATCGAAAAGAACCCTAACAAGATTCCTTTTCTTCTCAACAACGATACCTATGATGTGATCTTGCTGGATATGAATTTCAGCAAAGATACTACCAGTGGTAAGGAAGGTTTTGAGTGGCTCAAGCAAATCAAAGAGCGCGATCCGCAAGCTGTGGTGATCATGATCACTGCATTTGGAGATGTGGAGATGGCAGTGCGTGCGCTAAAAGAGGGAGCTACTGATTTTATCCTGAAGCCATGGCAAAATGAGAAACTGATTGCTACTATTTCAACGGCTATCAAGTTGAAGAAATCTTATAATGAGGTTGATAAGTTACGGAAGGCTAAGCAGATGCTGGAAGAACAAATCAGCCAGCCTTTCCGAGATATCATCGGACAGAGTTCTGCATTGAAAGATGTTTTTGGTTTGATTGATAAAATGGCCAAAACCGATGCTAACGTTTTAATTCTGGGAGAAAATGGAACGGGAAAAGAGTTGGTGGCAAGAGCAATTCATCAAAGCTCTCTTCGCAAGGATAATTCTTTTGTGGCCGTAGATATGGGCTCCATCACCGAAACACTTTTTGAGAGTGAACTTTTTGGTCATAAAAAAGGATCTTTCACTGATGCACGGGAAGATCGCCCTGGTCGGTTTGAATTAGCAAATGGTGGAACTCTTTTTCTGGATGAGATTGGTAACCTGAGCATGAGTTTACAGAGCAAATTATTGAGTGTGCTCCAGTCTCGCCAGGTCACTCGTGTGGGTTCTAATCAGCCTATTGATATTGATATCCGTTTGGTGTGTGCCACGAATATGCCCCTTCATCAAATGGTGCAAGAGGGAAAATTCAGACAAGATCTTCTGTATCGGATCAATACGGTGGAGATCAATATTCCGCCTTTAAGCGAACGCATCGATGATATTCCATTACTGGCGAATCATTTCCTTTCTCATTATGCAAAGAAGTATAGAAAGGATGTTGCATCAATTTCACCGGAAGCAATGGCTAAGTTAAAAAAGTATGCATGGCCCGGTAATGTGCGGGAATTGCAACACTCTATTGAGCGCGCACTCATCATGGCAGATTCTAATACTTTGCAAGAGAGTGATTTTTTATTTAGCAGAAAGGGAAATGATGCTATTAACAGCGATACATTGAATCTGGATGAAGTGGAAAGAGCAGCGGTGGTCAAGGCCATTCAATTGCACAATGGAAATATTTCCAAGGCAGCGGAAGAACTTGGTTTAACTCGCGCTTCGCTCTATAGACGAATGGAGAAATATGGACTTTAATTGGCGATCGCCTTTTTTTACCCGTATTGCCTTTCTGGTAATCACAGCTCTTATTCTTGGTATTAATATTGGCGATAAGTTCAGCTTTTCGCTTATGCTTATTTTAGGTGTTGCCATCTTTTTTCAAATCGTCCAGTTGATGAAGATTATGGATGCGCCCGTGGTTAGCCCGTCTCTTTCTTCTATTAAGTTTGATGAGGTAACGCAAACTTTTAAAAATCACTCGGATGATCCTATAGCAACTAACTTTTGTGGTTATCTGAATGATTCAGTTAATAAGATAAAGAACAACCGCAAAGAGAAGGACTCCGAATATCATTTCTTTAAAAACATCGTTCAGCATGTTGGAATTGGGATTCTCACTTTTGATCAATACGGAGCCATCCAGATCATGAATTCGGCAGCGAAAAAGTTACTGCGAATCACTAAGGCAGATAAGCTTGAAGATATTGAAGAAGTTGATGTCTCATTGGTTGAAGTGATGAAAAAGTTGCGAACCGGTGGCCGCGAATTGTTGCAGTTGAAGATGGGAGACGAGTCTATTCAACTTTCGATCTATGCCATCGAGCTTACGCTGAAAGGAGAGACGATGAAACTCATTTCGATGAGCAACATTCAAAGTGAATTAGAGGAGAAGGAAATGGAAGCATGGCAAAATCTTGTGCGGGTACTTACACACGAAATTATGAACTCCGTTACTCCAATCTCTTCGCTGGCCGGAGTTGTGGAGAGCGAGCTCGAAGCAAAAATAAAGCATCCTGAAATTCAGTTTGACCGAGAAGAGATGAACGACATGCATTTGTCAGTTCAGACCATTAGTAAGCGAAGTGAAGGTCTTATTCGGTTTGTGAAGGAGTTCAGAAACCTAACCCATGTGCCTAAGCCTAAAATTTCTTCAGTTATTGTGAAGGATCTGTTGGACGAGATGGCGATGCTTCACAAAAAGGAACTTGCTGACAATTCGGTTGCGATTGCGATCAGTGTTTATCCGGAAGATATGAAAGTGGATGCAGATAAGACTTTGATTGAGCAAGTGCTGATTAATTTAATAAAGAATGCTATTCAATCTTTTGATCAGGCAGCAGAGAGAAGTATTCGTCTTGTTGCGTTCATCAACGATGGCAGACCGGTAATTACTGTAAAAGACAATGGTACCGGCATTGAGCCAGAAGCTCTTGAGAAAATTTTTATCCCCTTCTTTTCAACCAAGAAGACCGGCTCAGGTATTGGCCTCAGCCTGTCACGTCAAATCATGAGACAGCACGGTGGACAAATCACCGTGAAATCAAAACTAGGCGAAGGCACGGAATTCTCGCTGCGCTTCTAGTCATCCCATATCAATCAGTTTTTAAAATCGCAGTAGTTTGAGTCTTCATCCCCAATAGGCATACCTGGAGGCGGTGAAAGCAAATTCTCTTGTTTGAATTTCTCAGGATCAGTTTGGTACGTACGAATTTGTTTCAGGCAATATTGATAATGCGCTTTCCAGTCTTCATCCATGATGTTGGTTCGCGTCTCCAGCCATGCTTTCAGTTTTTCAAGCTCTAATTGAGTGACTGCCTTAACTTGCATGGAAGCATCTTTGTTCAGCGAAAGCTTCAAGAGATTTTGAAGAGCAATGTCGTTGATTGAGATTTGAATCGCGCCTGCCAATCCTGTAGCAGGTGTTGCTTTGAACGTTGCAGCCAGCAATTTTTCAATCACAGTTTCCAGGCTCGGCTGCTTAGAATCCCGGGCATGATACTCAACTAGCCTGGCAGCGCGTGCTGGATGCAGAAGTAAGCTTATTGTCATATCAGAGGCACTTTCTGCAATAGAGAGTGCATCAAATGTAAGCTCCGTTCGAATCTTGATTACCTCACGATGACGATCGTACCCAATCGGCCGCGGAGGAATAATCTTCAATAAAGATTCCGGCAGAGACAGTGTGTTGGGAGACAAGGTTTTTAACAATGCATCCAATGCTTTTTGTTGATCTTGTGGAGATACAAAATCTGTTACTGGCTGACCATCGCCACGCAAGGCATATCGATAATTTAATCCACCAATCATTTTTACCGCAGCTTCTGTTTGGTAACGATGGAAGAAGTACATCGGCACCAACACTTCTTCAAGCATAGCCATCGGGGCTCCTGTTTTGATGTTCTTTTCTCCAAAATTTCTTAATGCGACATCACGGATCTCTAAAACTCTTATCAGTTCATCCGCTGGGTTCGCACCGTTATCCCACAGATGCGTAAAAGGATGTGCGCTGCCATAGGGTCTGGCGTCCTGATCTGACAAGAAAGTCAGTCCATCTTTTAAAGATTTCTGAATGATGTTTTCTAGCGCCTGCTCTTCGTTTGTTCCGGCAGGAAAGTCCTGGTAGCCATAGGCGATTGACACTTTATCAAAGGCTCCGATTTTATCATCGTAGGCTTCGCTTAAATCTATTTTTCCGTTTGTAAGTTTTACAAGTGGGTGCGGATAGTCCATTACAGACGATCTGTTTTCGGTGCTAGAGGAATAAGCGTGCGCAAGTCCGAGTGTGTGACCAACTTCATGAGCGGCAAGTTGCTTCAACCTGCTGAGCGCCATTTTTTCCATTTCGGGCGATGCTGGTTTGCCTGTTTCATAGGGGGCAAGTAATCCTTCTGCGATTAAAAAATCCTGACGCACCCGAAGCGAGCCGAGCACTACATGGCCTTTGATTATTTCGCCTGTGCGAGGATCGGTGAGTCCACCACCATATGACCAGCCGCGCGTGAGACGATGCACCCAGTTGATCATATTATATCTTGCATCCATCGGGTCTGCATCTGGCGGAAGCATCTCCACCTTGAATGCATGTTTATATCCTGCGGCTGCAAATGCCTGATCCCACCAGCCTGTGCCTTCGAGCAGAGCTGAACGAATTGGTTCTGGTGTCCCCGGATCGAGATAATATGTAATTGGCTTTACCGGCTCGCTCACAGCAGCACTCGGGTCTTTCTTTTTCAAGCGATGGCGTGTGATAAATCTTTTTTGAATGGGCTCGCTGATAGGAGTGGCATAATCATAGTAAGACATTTCGTAATAGCCTGCGCGTGGATCAAACCTGCGCGGTTTGAAATCTGCATCGGGCAATTGAACAAAGGAAAAATGCTCGCGGACAGTCACATTGGATGGAGTCGGTGTAACACTTCGAATGAATCCACCGGTGGGCTGGCCCGTGAAAGTGAGCGTCACCTCAAATTCAGAATTCAATGGAAAGTTTTTGGTGCGTGGCAGATAGAAGGCCGATCTTGATTTATCAAGGCTATAGTTGCCTTGTTGTGTTGCGCGCAGGGTACCAATCACATCGTGAATATCTTGCAGGAAAAAATCAGTGGCATCTACCAGCACTTTTCCGTTTTCTTCTTCCAAAACGGTAAAACCAAAAAGAACAGATTGAGCAAAGGAAGTTTCTACTGCTTTGCGCTCCGCTTCGTTGTTGCTATTCGCGCGGAAGGAATAATTCAATTCAGTCATCAGAATTTTGGAGCCTCTTCTTTCAAATTTTACAACACGTTCTCGGCCCAATTGATTTCGATCCAAACCAATGTCGTTGGAGCCAACGCCTGCTGTAAGGCCTTCGGCAAAAAGAATTTCGGTATCAAACTTATCGATAGCCAAAAATACTTTATCCTGCTTTTCATCGTAGTAGAAATCGACAAAACCAGTGTATTTTTTTAGTCCACCAATCTTCTTTTGAAACGCTGACTGGGTGGGCTGCTCTGGCTGGGATTCTGATTTTTTCTTTTGGGCATCAATGCCAGAGAAGAAGCACAGAAGAATGAAAAGGAGGGCGAGGCGGTTCATAAATTGAATTATTTTTCCCTGAAACTAAGGATTATAGGAGGAACACCCAAAGGAATTGTGTTGTGTGGACGAGCCAAAGTTTTGCCAAAAACGCGAAAAACAGTAGCTTTGAAAAATCCCTGCTTCAATGCAAGACGTTCAACAAAAAATTCACGCTATCCTGATTGAAAAATTAGGAATACCTGATTCTCAAATTACTCCCGATGCCAGTTTTGTAAGAGATCTTGGCATTGATTCACTTGACTACGCGGAACTGGTGATGGAGTTTGAGCAGACTTTTGACATTCGCATTCCTGATGACGATGCCGAAAAGATGCAGACGATCGGGCAGGCGGTCGCCTACATCGAGTCTAAAATCAAAAAGTAGTTTTCTTGAGTTCGAGTGCCTCGGTAGAAAGCTCGAAAAAATTCCCAAAGCGTTTCATTTTTTCAGCATCCTTTGCAAGAAAACGTGAATGACTATTTCTGTTTGAGAGTAAAGAATAGCTCCAACCGTTTTGTTTCTCATTCCAAAATACAATATACTTTTCTAGTGAAATGAGAAGAATATCCATCTCATAAATTTCTTCACCAGCTTTATCCAGTAAACCGGTAAACTGGAGCAATACGTGATCTTTCTTTATTAATTCTCCTTTGCTGCACTCAATGCTATTCAAACGCATGAGAAGCCTGTGCTCCTTGTCCCACGCTTTAAACTTAATTTTACGAGGTGTGAAATCTTCCATTGCCTTTTGCAACCTGTTTTAAATTCTGTTAGGTTTGAATTTCAAAATGAAAGTACGGCTAATTCCTCATTTGTTTCAACAACCCAAGTAATATTCTTCGTTGAATGACTTCCGATAAGCAAGCACTTTTTGTGATTAACAAATATTCTGGTGGCAAATACCGGCCCGAAGTGGAGGGGCGAATCATTACTGCCTGTAAAGATTTGTCTATTGAGTGCTCGATTGAATTTACCCAAAGTCGAGGACATGCTATCGAGCTTGCACGAAATGCTGCGGCTGCGCGTGTGCATATGGTGTTTGCCGTAGGTGGCGATGGCACCGTTAACGAAGTGGCACAAGGCCTTGTGGGGACCTCAACGCCCATGGGGATTTTACCTAAAGGGTCTGGCAATGGACTTGCCCGTCATTTGGGTGTGCCGATGAATTTCAAAGACGCCTTAAAAGTGTTGAAGCATCATTCCGTGATGAAGATGGATACCATGCGCATCAACAACAACCTGTCGGTGAATGTATCGGGAATTGGCTTTGACGGACACATAGCAAATCTTTTTGCGAACAAAGCCAACCGAGGATTGCTAGGCTACACGCAACTTACTCTTAAAGAATTTTTTTCTTTCAAGGAATTTACAGCCAATATCAAGATTGATAACGAAGGTCCCATTCAAACCAAAGCTTTTATCATAGCGTTAGCAAATTCTTCACAGTTTGGAAACAATGCACGTATCTCTCCGCGCGCGAGTGTGATGGACGAATTTTTTGATGTTTGTTTTGTGAAGAAAGTTCCGCTTTCGCAAGCAGCTGGCTTTGCAGCTAAAATGTTTACCGGAAACTTAGATAAGTCAACGCTGGTGAAAATTCAAAGAGCAAAAAAAATTGTTATTGATCTTGAGTACCCCGTTTCGTTTCATGTTGATGGCGAATCGATGGGAGCATCCAATCATTTTGAAGTTGAGATTCAGCCGGCATCGCTGCATGTGCTGGTGCCATCGGGAGACGGACAGAATTCAAAATACCCAATCTAGGGGTAAATCTGTTCGGCTCGGTTTCCGTTAGAGGCTTTATTCAACAACTAATCCTAATTAAAATGAAAAAAGTTTTTACAGTGCTTGCGCTGTGTGCCGCTGCTTTTTATGCTGGTGCACAGGCCATTTCGCAGCCACCGAGTGGTGGCAATCAAAAGGCAAAAGTGACTCAGTATATGGGGCCGGTGGAGGTAAGCATTCTCTATAGTAGCCCTGATGTTCATGGTGCTAATGGTGAGGACAGGAGAGGACATATCTGGGGAGAGCTGGTACACTATGGTTTTATCGATCAAGGCTTTGGTTCATCTAAAGCTGCGCCCTGGCGAGCAGGCGCAAATGAAAATACTATCATTACTTTTTCTCATGATGTAAAAATTGAAGGCAAAGACTTAAAGGCTGGGTCGTATGGTTTGTTTCTGGCTACAGCCAAAGAGGGACCATGGATATGGATTTTCTCAAAGAACACTGGAAGTTGGGGAAGCTATTTTTACAATCAAAGTGAAGATGCTTTGCGTGTCAATACAAATCCTGTTGATGCTCCTTATACAGAATGGCTCACCTACAACTTTGATGACCGACAGCTTGCTTCTGCGGTCGCTTATCTGCAATGGGAAAACAAGCGTATTCCATTTAAGATTGAAGTTCCAAATGTCAATGACATTTATCTTTCTCAAATCAGAGATCAGCTTCGTTCGTATCCCGGATTTGATTACCGGAATTTTTCGAATGCCGCTCAATTCTGTGCCGATCGAAAAATTAATTTAGACGAAGCTCTTACTTGGGCGGATGCAGCCATGAATCCAAATATTGGTGGCAAAGAAGAAATTGCTACACTGCGTGCCAAGGCGAATGTGCTTACGGCAATGGGCAAACAATCTGATGCTGACGCTGTGATGGACAAAGCAATTCATTTACCTGATGCAACGGTGATGGATATACATCAAGTTGGGCGTGGATTTCTGATGTCTGGTAAAAAAGAGAAGGCTATGGAAGTATTTAAGTATAATGCGCAAAAGCATCCGGAAGATAAATTTACTCCTAATGTGGGGTTAGCACGTGGCTATACTGCGATGGGCGATACCAAGAGTGCAATCAAATGCTGGGAACTTGCGATTAAGAATGTTCCTGAAAATCAAAAGGTGAATATGAAATTTTATCAGGATGAGCTAGATAAGTTGAAGACAGGAAAGTAAATGCTAATTCAAATCGAAAGAAGGCATGAATTACCACTCATGCCTTTTTTATTGATTCGATTCGTATTCGTGATCAACTGAAAGTTTTTTCTCTGTGGCAGCCTGAACAGCTAATTGATCGCAACGCTCGTTTTCCGGATGGCCTGCATGGCCTTTAATCCAAATGAATTTTGGTTTGAATTTTTTGTGAAGTGGAATGTATAATTTCCACAAATCAACATTTGCTTTGTCTTTGAAATTTTTCTTTTCCCAACTCCAAAGCCATCCTTTTTCAATGGCATCGACCACATACTTTGAATCTGAATAAATGGTGACGGGGATTCCTTCTTTCTTAATCGCTTCCAGTCCTTTGATTACGGCTAGCAACTCCATGCGATTGTTAGTAGTCAACCGAAACCCTTCCGATAATTCTTTTTCTGCCTGATTGAATTTTAAAATAGTGCCGTAGCCACCAGGGCCAGGGTTCCCTTGTGCAGCACCGTCAGTGTAGATTCGGATCATTAGATTGGCAGAACGTTGGTTTTAAATATTTTTACGCTGATAGCTAAAAGAATAACACCAAAAACCCTGCGTAAAACAGCAAAGCCAGATTTGCCTACCACGCGTTCGAGCCACGAGGCCGATCTTAGAACCAGGTAAACAAAAATGAGGTTAAGTAATATTCCAATTAACACATTTGATTCTTCATACACTGCACGCAGTGAGAGAATGGTGGTGAGTGTGCCTGCCCCTGCAATCAATGGGAAAGCCAAAGGCACTATCGATCCTGATCCTTTTGCATCGGGGTCGTCTTTTATCAACGTGATGCCAAGAATCATCTCCATAGCTACAATAAAAATCACAATTGCACCGGCTACCGCAAATGAAGCCACATCCAATCCAAAAAGATTAAGTATCGATTGGCCAAGGTAAAGAAATCCAACCATTAGTGCGGCCGAAATGATAGTAGCTTTCTCTGTGTGAATTCTACCTTCCCTTTGTTTGATCAGGATGATAAACGGAACTGATCCAATAATATCTATAACGGAGAATAGGATAAGAGTTACCGAAAAAATTTCTTTGAAGTCCATGTATGAATGATTCAACTTCAAAGTTAATTAAAAAGAAACAGGCATCTTTAAGATACCTGTTACAAACTAGATTTCAACTTCTTTTCTGGCCGAATCGTTCAGTTTACGTTTTTGGAAATTACCTGAGTTAATTCCTCTGTAAATTTTAGCGCAGACTGAATTTCAGAAGCTGACATCAAACCACGCCTTTTAAAGATAAGAAGATTGTTGTCATGAGCTTCCACATGCAATTCTTCGTGATTTTCAAAAAAATTGATGATATCAGAGTTGAAGAAGTCTCTCACTGCGCTTTCATTATAACCGCGCAGATAGTAGCGTTTTGAAAAATTGGGGTAGTCTTTAAAATTAAGATCTTTGCCTCCCACCAGCTCACTCCATTTTGTGTGCATGCTTTCAGGCTCCAATGCAAAGTCAGGGATAGATCTGCCATTACCGGCTACGTGTAACATGGTGACCGGTGTTTCTTCTGTTGATGTCAATTGAATTTCAGCTAGCGTTACATCAGCAATTTCCAGTTTGGGTCGCCCTTTTGGTTTTTGAATGATATTCTCTTCAAATCGGATGCTGCTCCCCCTTTGAACCGGGAATCCTTTATACTTTAAAGAGTTGGCGATCTTTTTTTCCTTAAAACTAAATCCGTGTTCAGAAGCAAACGACTTCAACTCTGTTGCACGTTCACTAAGGTGTCGTTTGGCAAGTTTCGCAGCGCCTGCGCCCACTAATTTTCGAGCTGCCATTGGGTGGGCCGATAGTCCCTGATGATTTTCTAAACCTGACAGCGTCACGTTGCCCCCAGTGCTATGGTAGTCTTCTTCAAAATGATGAAGTGCCTCCTGAAAAGTGTGATCAATTAATTTTGTTTCGCTGAAGTTGAAGGTAATTTTCTTTCCGGGCTTCAGTGTGTTCCACATTTTTTGAAATCCCAGGAGATTGGAGAATACGGCAGACTGTTTCACATTGATGGTGATATTGTCATTTGATTCCTGAATGTCGTATGATGCTTTGAACAAGCTTTCTACGGGCGCACCGTTGATGATGTGAAAGATGAATTTCACTAAAATGCCAGCAGCAACACCGAGCAATAAATCTTCAGCAACCGTTACGATGATTGTCACTACAAATATTGCCAACTGCTCTGCGCCAATATTATAGGTTGACTTAAATTCTTTAGGTGAAGCCAGGCGATAAGCAACGGCAATTAACATTGCAGCAAGTGCAGCATTTGGAATCATTTCGATAACAGGTATGAGCACCAGCATGGCAACGAGCAGGCACGAACCATGAAAAACATTTGCCCATCGTGTGTGTGCTCCATTATTAACATTAGCAGAACTACGTGCGACTTCACTGATCAACGGAAGGCCGCCTAACAGGCCCGCTAATCCGTTGCCAACAGCTACCGCTTTCAAGTCTTTGTTGTAATCAGATTTTCTTTTGAATGGATCTAAACCATCAATTGCTTTTACGGTAAGTAAGGATTCAAGACTGTTTACGAATAGGAACATAATTACATATTTCCAAAATAATCCTGTACCCACTGCAGCAAAATTTGCATTGAGCGCGATTCCACCCCAGAAGTCGCCAATCTTTACAAGAGATGTTGGAGACTCTTCCTTTAGGTGTAGTACAATACCCAGGGGAATCATCGCTACCAAAACAAACATGGGGGCTGGAATTTTTTTGAAGACACCACCAATGGCGGGAAGACCAAATAGAAGTATTAAACTGCCAATGCCGATGATGGCAATTGATGGATTTGCGTGAGCGATGAACTGTGGAACGTGCAAGTATAGTTCAACCGGAGACAGACCTTTTGTGAGATCCGATGGCGTGCCCAAAAGAATTGGGAATTGCTTCGCGAAAATCAAAACACCAATAGCAGCTAACATTCCGTGCACAGCTGAATGAGGAAAGAAATCACTGAGCGAACCAAATTTCAAGAAACCAAAAAGCATCTGTATCACTGCAATAACCACTACTACTCCGCAGGTCATTGCAATAGCCATAGTTGTAGCCTCATTATCGCTTATGCCCGGATTTATTTCTTTTGTGTAAGCTATAAACTCTGCGACAGCGCCTGCACATACTGTAACTAAGCCTGCCGCAGGGCCTTTGATCGTTAAGGGGCCTCCTTGAAAAAGCCCGACAACTAACCCACCAATCATGGCGGACAATACACCCGTAGCAGCGGGAAACCCGCTGGCTCTTGCAATACCTAAACTAAGCGGTAATGCTAATAAAAACACAAGAAAGCCTGAGAGAAAATCGCTGCTAAAGTTTTCTTTGAGGCCAGCCAGGCCATCCTTCGGTATTTGAGCAGTTTTCATTTTGAACGATTTTTAATTTTAATGAGGTTAAATATTTTAACTAAGAAGAGCGATAGGCCATTTCATAAACTGACTTTGAATGTGGCCCAAGAAACACTCGCGCGTAAATCCGCACGATTGAGAGACCGTCAATAATCACACTGAGTGAAGAGAAAATAGCTAATAGGATCTGGTCTTCATGAATATGACTAAAAATCAAATCCTCTCCGATAAAGGTTGGAGAGATCGGAAACCCCGAAGCTCCAAGACAGGCTAACAAAAACACGAGCGCAATTTTGGGATGTTTGTAGGAATGACCATGAAACCGATCAAGGTCAATACTTCCTTCTAGAAATTTTAATCTTCTAAGACATAAAAAACCAACTATGCTTGCTGCGATTACACCGCTGAGGTAGATGTATACTTCGTCAAAACTGAAATGCTCGTTAAATGAAATAGCCAGAGCTACCCAAAAGTGATTCATTACAACCAAAGACCAGGCAAGCCTTGCATGAATCCGCTCAGTGAAGGATTTTAAAACGGTAAGTACCCCAATGAATGAAAAAACGTAAGGTAAATATTTTGTTATCTCTGGTGGTAAGATTTCCTGGTTGTAAGCACAAAAAACTCCAATCAAGTAAGTTGGAATGAAAAAAATCACAGCTTTGTTAAGTGTGAGAAAACTCAATTTATTTCCAGCCCACTTCAAGGGGTTCCACCAATAGGTGTACATGAATGAGTCGAGGTTCCATTCTTTCACACACAGCATGTATAAAGTGTTTTCAATCTTTTCAGGGAAGGATCTCTCAATCGTACTTTCACGTGTTGAGAAATTGTAGAATTGTTCGCGAATTAAGTAACTGACTACCGATGGAGAAACCAGCAGTTGGTAAGTTCTTAGAAATGCATTACCGGCAAAGTGAAGCAGAGCAAGATTCTTCAGCCCTGCAGCAATTTCGATAAAGATTAATCCTATTTGTGCCACCGAGGCGTACGCAATCTGACTCTTAATGGAAGACTGCACACGCGCTACACCTGTTGAGATAATAGCGGTTACAATACCCATCAAACCAATTAAGATACGCACAGAGGGTTGGTGTTCCCAGAAAGGAAATGTTCGTAGCATAAGGAAAACACCAATATGGACAGAAAGAGATCCGTAGAAAATTGCACTCGAAGGCGTGGGCCCCTCCATAGCACGAGGCACCCATGATGAAAACGGAAACTGACCCGACTTTGCTGCCGCGGAAAGAAGGAACATCATAGAAATAAACACTCCAATCCAACTGTGGTTTTGAAGATACTCGTGCGCGAGGGTGTAGTCATTCAGTTTCAGGAATGTTACATTTTCGTGAAACAAATGATGGGTCATCCACATGGCGAGGATCAGCCCCACATCACCAATACGGTAAATAGAAAAGACTTTCGTTGCATTTTTTACCGGGAGGTAGCGATCGCGATAAAAGGCAATCAGCAGGAAAGAAGAGATTCCAAGTACTTCCCATCCGATAAACATGGTTTCGAGGTTACCTGCAAAAATGATGATGTTGTATCCTGTATAAAAGAAAAGAATTGTATTGAAGAATCTTTTGTATCCAGTTTCGCGGTGCAGATAGTACCGGCTGTACATCGTTACTAAAAACGAAAGAATAGAACCTACAAAAAGATAGACAGCAGTAATTTTGTCGAACGTAAAGTCTACGAAAAATTCGTAATCGGAAGTTTTGAGCAGAATAAAGTCTTTCATATTGAGTGTTGGATGGCCGTGGAGCATCCAGTAAATAAGAAATAGTTGCGTGAGCACCATGTGCACACCTATGGTGACAAAAGAACAAGTTGATAGTGCATTTTCATTTTTACCTGGAATCACAAGGGTGATGATGTAGCCCAGCAACGGCAGAAAGACGAATGATTGACTGAATAAATCCATTGTCATAGGACGAATTTTTTTAATCGATTAAATGCACAGCAATGTTATCGGTTGATGTTTCTACCAATTTTTCAATGTCAGTTACCGATTCTAATTTTTCAATCGCAGGAATGTGTTCGACAAACTCACCTTCCTGGAATTTATAGAACCTGTGTGTCTCAGGATTAACTACCACCAGATTGATCCACTCATTAATGAACCACTCATAAGTGGCTGGATTTTTTTGCAGGGTAGTGAGCACCACTTCGGGGAAGTGTTCAACGATCATCAACAAGCGAATCGGATCATGTACTTCGATCATCTGACTTGGCAGGCCTGGCCTTAGATCGCCATCAATGCCATTCGCCACACCGAAAAGTCCCATTACGTTGTGAGGAAGCTTTGTTCCAGCTCCGAGTTTCTGATTATCAACACGCGAGAAATAATACTCGAGATTGATACCTCCGCACACAGGTGCGGCTGCATTCAAAATATTCAAAAGAAATTTTCCGTCAGGGTCTACCTGGTAATCAAATGAATTAAGAAATGATCGCCTGTCTAAAAAAAGTCCATTGGTTAAGGTTCTTCTCCCAATAATACAAAGTGCATTGGTAGCGTGATTCAGTTCCGGACGAGGCTCAAATAAACTCACGGATCGTGTTCTTACTTCTTTGTGAATTTGTGATGGTGCCCGATGTGTGTTGATTGAAACAAATCTTCTCGATCGCTCCTTCGCATTAAGATCAAGAGCTTTTTCAAATACCTCAACATTAGTCTGGTGAAGCGGCACGTGGTTCAGAGATAAAGAATTTTCATCGAAGAAAACAATTTCATCGCGGGTAGTGTCGTGCAGGCCACCCAGAAACTGAGTGTCGTCAGGGATGTTGATTCCTCTTGTGGCAAGTATTTCACGCACACGAGGATGATTTGCTGCAAACGCGGCAACCCTTGAATTTACTGAGCCCGCACGGCCTGCGCATGCACCGCAATCATAAGCGGCATAGTGCGGATTGTTAACACTTGTAGATCCATGACTAATGATGTAAACAATTTGGGCAAAGTCTTTCATCAAACCTGTACTTTTAAGTAACGTCTCGGTGCGATTGGCCATCTCCTCTACGGTGAATCCGATTTGCAAGCCATTCTCCCGATCTTCAGGATGTTTATTTTCAATTGTGAGAGAGGCCGACTTATCCATGTGCCTGAAGGACGTGGCGGTGGCCGGGCTCATCGATGGTTTAAAAATGTTGATGAACAGTTTCAAGGCTGACCAGAACCCTAAGGTTTGGGTGATCAGCCAACCTGTATAAAAATTGTGCGAGTGTTTGGTGAAGTGAGCATCGATCTGCAGTTTCTCCTTGCTGTCGTATTCTTTGATGAGATATTTTGGAGTGACAGGAGCAGGACAAAGTTTTGTGTAAAACTTTCCTCCCTGCGGCTGATAGAAGAATTCCATCGCGAAAAAGCCAGGTGTGCCGAGAGTTTCGCAGTGCGGATCAAGTTGCTCAATGTAGGTGCGGAACGAATATTCGCGGTCGTCTATGCAAAAGAACGCCTGAAAACTTTTGTTGTTTTTTTTGCGTAGCTTCTCTTTGTTCAAAAGAATTCCACGCAACACCTGGTCATAATATGTCCACTCAAAAGCTTCTTGCCAGATAGATAGAACTTCGTGAAGTTCAGTGATGTATACTTCGGCAAAAAGTTCTGCCGGTCGAACAGTCATCTCCTGCTCTAGAGGGTTCCATTTTTCACCAAAATGAAAATCCAACGTGTCGATTTCCAAAAGCGTTTCGAAGACGAGCATATCGTGCATCGAGATCTTTCGTGTGTCCAGCAAGGTGATTGGAAAGTCTTCTACTACAGAAACCATCCCACTCCAGCCCTGATGCGAGAATTGCTGGTCAAAAAGGTAGTGGTGATATAAACTCTCATCCTTGCCTACCAGAATTTTCAATAGGTCTTTTAGCTCACACGAAGTATTCAATAAAAGATTTTTAGCGCGCGAAGTGCGGAAGAAGCTTGTATAGCTGTTGCGCTCCATTGATTTTATAGCTTCCAAAAACGTTTGATCTTTAACAGGAAAATTCCAAATCGAAATACCTTGATCGAGATAGCTGCACAAAATCCTGAATAAAATCGGGTGTACCATCGAATCCATATCCAGATGATAGTCTCTTTTCCAGGCAGCGCGCAAAGTGCCAATGCGGGGTGGCAAGTCTGTATCGTAAGGTTGACAGAATACTTTGTTTCGCCATTCACTTAATTCCTGCTTGCCTTTTCGTTCTTCAATAATTTTATTGAGAATCTCTTCTTTGATTTGGCCAGTTTGGAACAGCGCCCTGAACTCCTCCAGTTTCAAGGAGACTTTGTATCCCAGGATTTCAGATGCCTGACGGATGGCCTTATGAAATTTTTGCGTTTGAAAGGCGTGTAGTGTATTGTGGTGAATGAAATCTTTCAGAGATGACTGTGCCGGTAGAAAATGCTTCAGATCATGCAAGATGTCGTGCTCGCAGAATGAATGATTGTCAATGGTCACATATGGAGAGTCTTGAAGAATCATAAAGGCATATCAGGTAAAGTTCAAAATAGACACCAACGGAAATGCACAATTGACCGAACGCCTAAATGAGAAGCAGGCGATGAATGGCAAACAGTGATTTTGCAAGAGGTTGGTATTTCAGCAATAAATCTGAATTGCCCCAGATCTGAGAAAAAAAGTTGTAATGAGGAGTGAAAGCGATGCAAAAATATTCTGGAGGGTCTTTTTCTTTATTTTCTTTTTCTGTGAATGTTGTATAAGAAATTTTTTCGGCACGCTGCACTACTACAGTTTTTTTGCCGCAGCCTGAATTTTCAAATGTTGTCATTACGGGCATTGCCAAAAGTTCCCCAACCAGGAGAAATAGGATGAAAGATTTCATGACTGCACTTGGGAGAGTTAGCATCTTCAAGCTTTGTTAAATAGATTGATTCAGTGCTAGTCAAAAATAGCAGAGATGCTATTTCCAGCTTATGATGAGTGTCAGAATAAGAACTGATAAAAGTCAGTATTGTTGGAACTGACTATTTGAGGAGTAAAAAAAGTCCTGTATTTATTTCTCTTTATCGAGCAGATATCTTATTGCCATGATGTAACCCTCCATGCCAAAACCTGTGATGAGTCCAATACATTTTGAGGTAATCAGGCTTTTATGCCGGAATTCTTCACGTGCATATACATTGCTGATATGCACTTCAATCACCGGGGTTTTGATGGCCGCTATCGCATCATGAATAGCCACCGATGTGTGAGTATAAGCCCCCGCATTTAATAGAATGCCATTAAAATCAAAGCCCACCTCGTGGAGCTTATTGACGATTTCACCTTCAACATTGGACTGATAGTAGTGTAAGTCAATGGCAGGAAATAGCTTTTTCAGTTTTTCAAAAAACATCTCGAAGCTTTCTTTGCCGTAAACTTCGGGCTCGCGCTTGCCCAGCAGGTTCAGGTTGGGGCCGTTGATAATCTGGATTTTCATGGAGGTAGATTTTTGTTAACGGTCACATAGAATTCGCCTTTCGATCATTTCGTTCGGTAAAATTCTCTTGATGCTCATTTCATTTTGTAATACTAACTTGCAAGGTAACAGGTTACAAGCAACACCTCAATAGCTAAATACGAAATCTTTGAACTGGGATTCCTACATAAAGCAGTTTGGTCATTACCTGAAGCTGGAGCGTTCGCTTTCGCAGAACTCGATTGACGCCTACTTGCATGATGTGGAGAAGCTAGCCCAATTCATCGCAATGAAAGATGCGAAGGCTAGCCCAATTAAATTGCAGCGCAAGGATTTACAATCTTTTTTGCAATATATAAGCGAACTCGGCATGAGTGCGTACAGTCAGGCGCGCATTCTGTCTGGGATTAAAGCATTTTATAAATATCTTCTTTTTGAAGAGATGATTGATCAGAATCCAACGTCACAACTGGAAGGACCTAAGTTGGGGCGCAAATTGCCAGACACACTTTCCTATGAAGAGATTGTGCAGCTATTTGAAGCTATTGATCTCTCTTCCCCCGAAGGTGGACGCAATCGTGCAATGCTGGAAGTACTTTACAGTTCCGGTTTGCGCGTAAGTGAACTGATTGATTTGAAAATGGGTAACATCTATTTTGATATTGGTTTTCTGCGCGTAGTGGGCAAGGGTAACAAAGAGCGTCTCGTACCTATTGGAAAAGATGCGATGAAGTTCCTCAAAATATATTTAGAAGAAATTCGCGTTCATACCCCTATAAAAAAAGGAGCGGAGAATTTCGTGTTTCTCAGTAAAAGAGGCGCGAAGCTATCACGTGTCTCCGTTTTTTTGCTGATCAAAGATCTTGCTCAACGAATTGGATTAAAGAAGACTGTAAGCCCGCATACGTTCCGCCACTCGTTCGCCACACATCTGATTGAAGGCGGTGCCGACCTTCGTGCGGTGCAGGAAATGTTGGGGCATTCTTCCATCACCACGACTGAAATCTACACGCACCTGGATCGGGATTACTTACGACAAGTGATCCAGGAGTTTCACCCCAGGAGTTGAACTCCTTCACTTTACTTTGATATGCGTTTATGAAAAAGCAGGAAGTTTCCTGATGAAAGTCATATGTTTTGGGTTGTGGCTGAAATAGCTTCGCTTGCGTAAATCGGCACTTCTAAAACGTATGCTAAAAGACTTGATGAAAGTTGTGATTGTCACATGCATGATTGTTCTTACAATCAGTGCAGTTGGGTCGTCCGTTTCTGTCGCTCCGTCCGAAGCATCACCGTATTCGGCTATCAAGTCTGACCACTCATTATTGTACACTTTTTTTATTGACGAAACGAATGAGAAGAAAGTGGGCCGTCAACCAAATTTCAATTCAAAAATTGGCGATGCGAAGGTTGCGTTTATTGTCTTTCCTCGTTCGACTACGCATTATCATGAGTTGCCGGTGAAACAGCGACAAAATACAATTCTCCGGTTTGAACGTTTTCTTGCGCTGTTGATTTAGCGAAGCTTTAGTTCTCTATTCCCTTTCAATAGGGTTGAATTCAACGGACAACTAACATCTGGTTTATGCTTGCACTTTTTAAAGCTTCTCAGCTCCTATCGTTTGTGATCTTCTTCTTGCCGAAGACATGGAAACATTCGTTTGGCTTGTTGTTGCATATTCTTCTTGTCATCTCAAGTTCGTCTGCGGCCGTATTAAGTTTGTGGAATCAACAAGTGCTGGAGGTAAACTCGGGCATTGTTACCTGGAGCGGCCCGATTTTGATCACAATTGATCCTCTTAGCAGTTTTTTTATTCTGGCCATCAATCTCATTTGTATCTGTGGGGTGATCTATGCGCGCGGATACCTGAAACCGTACATCAATAAAAAAAGTGGACCGGTGTTGTCAATGCATCTTGTCAGTTTGCTGTGGCTGCATGCTGCCATGCTTATGATAGTTTCTGCGCGAGATGGCATTGCTTTTCTTTTGAGCTGGGAGGTAATGTCGCTCACGTCATTCATCCTGGTCATCTTCGATGGCCATAAAGAAAATATTCTGAAGACCGGCATCAACTATCTTTTACAGATGCACCTGAGCTTTGCGTTGATTAGGCTGGGGTTCCCTGTTGCTGCTGAAGGAACGATCATCAGTTTTGATGCGGTTGGCGATTATTTTTCACAACATGCCAAAGCTCCACTGTTCCTGTTGTTTTTCGCAGGCTTTGGAATCAAGGCTGGATTTATGCCTATGCACACGTGGCTGCCGCGCGCGCATCCGGCCGCACCTTCACATGTATCAGCAATCATGTCGGGTATTATGATCAAGATGGGTATTTATGGAATACTTCGCGTAGCACAATATGTGCAGCAAGATTGGTTTACCATCGGCCTGTGGATTTTATTCTTTGCTATCCTTTCGGGAATCATGGGCGTGATCATGGCCATCCTTCAGCATGACTTAAAGAAGTTGTTGGCGTATCACAGTATCGAAAACATAGGAATTATCGGTATTGGTATTGGTGTGTCGTTTTTAGGAAAAGCTTTTGACGACCCGAATCTTTATGCGTTGGGACTGGCAGGTGCGCTTATGCACACGTTGAATCACGCGCTCTTCAAATCTCTTCTCTTCCTCTCAGCCGGTAACCTCAAGCACTCCCTTCATACGGTGAATATGGATCACCTTGGCGGCATCATCAATAAAATGCGGTTTACAGGTTTTGCCTTTCTGATTGGTGCGCTGGCGATCAGTGGCATTCCACCTTTCAATGGATTTATTTCGGAGTTTCTGATCTATAGTGGTATTATCTCCAATTTTCCGTATGCTGGTTTCGCGATGGCTTTTGCAGGAACAGTCGCAATGATCAGTCTTGTCGCGATTGGAGGCCTTTGCCTGTTCTGTTTCACCAAGGCATTTGGTATGAGTTTTCTGGGCACGATGCGCAGCAAAGAAAAACCAGAGATAAGAGAGGTTGAACCAGTTATGATTGCTCCCTTGATGGTAATCATTACCGTCATCATTAGCATCGGGATTTTTCCCGCCTGGTATGGAGGAGTTCTTCATCACGCATTGTCATCCACTTTTCACGTCACCATCCAGCCGGATGTTTTGAATTCTCTTTTCTCGATTGGTCGCGTTGACCTGGTTGTTATTGCAGTGATCGGTTTTATTGCCCTTTGGAAATTGGTCGCGCAAAGAAAGACCGTTATCGCGCAAAGCCCGACCTGGGGTTGTGGTTATTCAGCCGGAGATTATCGTCACCAATATACACCCACTTCGTATGCTGAAAATATCCGCGAGCTTATTCTGTACACAGTAGATTCCTCGAGACAATATGATCGAATGAAAGAAGAAGAGATTTTTCCCGAGCCCAAAAAGTTTGTCACGGAAAACAAAGACCTGATGGAGGAGAAAACGATTTTGCCTTCCGTGAATTTTTTGGTGTACCTCTTGCCTAAACTGGGATTGGTTCAAACGGGTCGCATTCATCATTACCTGATTTATCCGCTTGTGTTTTTGATTGTGATTGTACTTATCTCGTATCTAAACATCATCTGATATGTTTGCACTTGTTCTCATATTTCTCGGCTCTATTTACTTCCCCGGAGTCATCATAAAGGTGAAGGCAATTTTTAGCGGACGGAAGGGGCCTGGAATATTGCAGCCATGGTTTGATATTTTCAGATTATTAAAGAAAGGAAGTGTTTACAGTACAGCTTCCAGTTTTGTATTTCAGATCGGTGCTCCTGTTTACCTGGCAACAACCATTGTTGCGTGCCTTTTCATTCCGTTTGAAGAGGAGATTGCAATCTTTTCGTTTACGGGAGATTTTGTTTTGTTCGCTTACCTCCTTGCCCTGGGACGTTTTTTGCTGATTGCAAGCGCGCTGGATGTGAGCAGCGGATTTGAAGGGATGGGGGCAAACCGGGAAGCATTTTATTCTTTGCTGCTCGAACCCGCTTTTTTTATTTTGATGGGTTCGCTCGCCATGTTCACGGGGCATACTTCTTTCCACGACATCTTTACCGATCTTCATTTCAATGACGTGTTTTCGGTAATCATTGCCATTATTGCCGGATATGTTTTGATGAACATCACTCTTGTTGAAACCAGCCGATTGCCGGTAGATGATCCGCTCACACACCTTGAACTAACGATGGTGCACGAAGTGATGGTGCTCGATCACAGTGGATTTGATTTAGGGATCATTAAGATTGCCAACAACCTGAAATTTGTATTGTTCAGCTCACTGTGCGCTAACTGCGTGATCCCGCTCAGTTTGGGCCTGGGTATCCGTGTGGTGCTGTACCTCGTGCTACAACTTTTATTTGCCGCCATTATCGGTTGGTTTGAATCTTTCCGTGCACGGAATAAGATGGCGCTGAATCCTCAATACATACTTTCTATAAGTGCTATTTCCACTGTATTGATTTTTGTGGTGATCATCCTGAAAAACAGTTTGTAACATGGACAAGTTTATCATCATTGTATTTATCATCAGCCTGATTTACCTGGCAAAAGTGGAAATGGTGAAGAGCTATTTTGGGTTGATGGCTTTGCAGGGAATTTTGTTGTTCGGCTTAGCGGCTTACGAATTAAAAGAAATTCATGCAGGCTTATTCATTTTTGTTTTGCTGGAAACGTTGGTTTTCAAAGCGATATTTATTCCGTTTTTTCTCGAGCGGATTACACGGGGTAAAGTTCATCGACATCAGAAAACTCCGGTGCGCGGATACTACTCTGTTTTTATTGCGGCATTCATAATCGTAACAAGCTTCGTTATCTCTTTACAGTTGCATGACGAGAATCTGAAAGTAAAATATTTTACAGGTGCGATCTCTTCCATTGGTATAGGTCTCTTCATCGCTATCACCAACCGCGACCTGGTGACGCATCTGGTGAGTTATATCGTCATTGAAAACGGAATTTTTCTTTTGTCGCTCGCGCTGGGTGAAGAGATGCCGATTTTCGTGAACTCTGCTATTCTGCTCGATATTTTTACCAGCGTGCTCGCGATGGGTATTTTCTTCAACAGACTTAAAGAGTATCATGGAAATATTGACGCGAGTCATCTATCCAATCTTAAAGATTAAACTTTTATGATTGTTTATCTGTATTTCTTTCTCACAGCTACGTTATCCATCATCGCTTACTATGTGAGGAATGAAAGGCTAAGTCATGGATTGGTGTTTATTTATGTGGTGCTGCAAGTAGTGGTGGGTGTTTATATTTCCCAAGGTGAATACCCTGATGAATTCTTTGCGGTAGACAGGCTTGGTGTGATTTTCTATTGGATATTGGTGTTGGTGATGGCGGTAGCTGCTCTTCATTATATCACTTATGCCAAATGGAGAAAAGAAGATGTGCGCACCATTGCTCTTCACAATGCAGGTACAATTTTCTTTTCGGGTGCTATTTCAGGTGTGTTGCTTACCTCGCATTTTGGTGTGCTGTGGGCTTTTATCGAAGCAACCACTATTGGCGCTTCTATTTTAATTTATCATGACCGGAATCAAGACTCGCTTGAGGCGACCTGGAAATATCTGTTTGTTTGTTCGATTGGTGTGGCACTGGCCTTCATGGGAATCCTGTTTCTTGGTCTCGCCAGTCAGAAAGTTGGTCATGTTGATTTTACCTTTGAGGGTATCAAATCGCGAGCTAAAGATTTTAATACAGTCTGGCTTAAGGCCTGTTTTCTTTTGATCGTTACAGGGTTTAGTTCCAAGCTCAGCCTGGTACCGTTGTTCAATGTGGGCATTGATGCCAAAGATGCTTCCCCGTCACAGGTCGGTGCAAGTCTTTCTTCCGTGCTGATGAATGCCGGCTTTGTTGCCATCTATCGTTTTTACGAAGCGTTTTCTCAAACGGAAATTCTTAAATGGATGAACAATGTGTTGTTGATCACAGGGGCTACTTCTCTCTTGTTTGCAGCAGCATACATTCTCAAATCAAAAAATATAAAGCGCCTGTTTGCTTACAGTAGTATGGAGCACGCAGCATTGGTTACGATTTCATTTGCTACAGGTGGTATCGGCTACTTTGCTGCGGTGCTTCACCTTATTCTTCATTCGTTGGTGAAGTCAAGCTTGTTTTTGCAGGTGTCTCAGATGCACAGGATTTTCGATAGCAAATGGGACGATCGCATCGGTAGCTATTTGCGCATTAATCCACTGGGTGGAGTAGTTCTGTTGCTTGGATTCTTATCCATCATTGCAATGCCTCCGTCTGGAATGTTGATCACCGAGTTGAGAATGTTTCAATCACTGGTAGCTAATAATTATTGGTGGCTTGCCGCGATTGTACTGATCCTGGTATTGGTTATCATCTACGGGCTTGCAGAAAAAATGCTCGGTATTCTTTTTCTAAAGAAAAATTCACCAGCCGTTCACATTCGTGGTGCGTCTGTCACAGAGTCACTCATTCAGCTGGTGCTGATTCTGATGGTATTCTATATCGGGTTGTTCAGCCCGGATTTTATCGTAAGAAATATCAACTCTGCCATTCAATCATTACCCCATTAATTGTATGGAAAATACTTTGATCAACGAGACATACGCGACTACCAGCAATGGGATGACCTTGCCTCTTTTCAAAATTCCAGTGCTCCCATACGACTCATTTTCTGAAACTGTTTTGGAATTACTGTCGGCAGAGGTAAATCATTGCGTGAACTATTATGCTTATCGTACTACGTCCGGAGATTTGAAATTCATTTGCGTGATTGCCAACGATGAATCTCATCAACTTTTTATTTTGAGTCATGTGGTTGCGCAGGGGGATGATCAGGTATTGTCCTCACTCGCCCGCAAATGTTTTCCATTGTACATTTTTGAGCGGGAAATAACAGAAAATTTTGGAATTGAATTTGAAAATCATCCGTGGGCTAAGCCTGTGCGCTATGCTTTCAATCGTGCAGATCAAGGTAAGGTAATCAACAATTATCCCTTTTATAAAATTGATTCGGAAGAATTGCATGAGGTAGGAGTAGGTCCCATTCACGCAGGCGTGATTGAGCCGGGGCATTTCCGTTTTTTATGCAATGGAGAAACTGTTCTTCATCTTGAAATACAGTTGGGCTGGCAACATCGGGGCATAGAGAATTTATTTCTTACTAAAACTTCCCTTTTGCAACGAACAATTCTTGCAGAGTCAATTGCCGGAGACACATCACTTGGTCACTCATTGGCTTTTGTGAATATGATGGAATCAATGGACGCTATTAAAGTAAGCGCTCGCCTGGAATTGGAACGCACACTTGCATTGGAGTTGGAACGGATTGCTATGCACGTAGGTGACCTGGGAAATGTAAATATTGGTTTTGCTTATCAACTGGCATCATCTGTTTTTGGAACGTTGCGCACTCCCGTGATCAACTACGCTCAGACCTGGTGCGGAAATCGTTTTGGGAAGGGGTTGAACAGGGTGGGAGGAAGTCATTATCCCTTTTCGCCTGAGCTTTCTGATAAACTGATGAAGCTTCTCAATGATTTTGAAGAGCGATTTAATCCGATGGCCGACCGCCTCTTCCAATTGCCGAGCGCGCTGGTACGTGCCGAGAACATTGGAAAAGTGACAAAGAAACAAATGGAATTGATTGGTGCCGTGGGTATGGCTGCTCGTAATGCAGGCTTGCTTAGAGACGTGCGCGTAAGTCATCCGTTCTCTGGATTCCGAAAATATCCGATCGACACACAAGTTCTGGAGCAAGGTGATGTATGGGCAAGGTTAATGTTGAGAAAACAGGAAATCAAAATTTCGCTCGACTACATTCGCGATTTGATGGAGATGATAGCGGAGTCGAAAGAAGTGATTTCAAAACCAATTTCACAATCAGAACTCACGTTAGCACCGGATTCACTTTGTGTGTCACTGGTAGAAGGATGGCGCGGGGAAATCTGCCATTGTGGGATAACAGATTCGGAAGGAAATATCTTTCATTACAAGGTAAAAGATCCATCATTTCATAACTGGATGGCGCTGGCGCTATCGCTGCGTGATCTTGAAATTTCTGATTTCCCGATTAACAACAAGAGTTATAACCTGTCTTATTGTGGCCATGATTTATGATAACCTTTAAAGAATGACAGTATGTTCTTAGACGATATTAAAATCTGGAATAAGCTTGGTAAGCAATTTATCGCGGATGTTACAAAGCCCCATGTGCCAGGACCTTTTAAAGGAAGGCCAGAGATATCCTTTGACAAAGTCGATGAAGAAAGACTGGCATCATTATGTCCTACGGGTGCGATTGGTAAATCACCGGTGAGTATTGATATGGGCAAGTGTGTGATGTGCGGAGAGTGTGCCTTTGCTTATCCCAACAAGATAAAATTTACTGCCGACTATAAGATTGCTACAAATATTCGCGAGCGGCTGATTGTACGAGAAGGGGAAACGAATAACATTGAATTAGATGAAGACAAGATTAGGGTGGAGATTCGTTCTTTGTTTGGAAGGTCGCTAAAGTTGCGTGAAATTTCGGCTGGCGGTGCCAACGCTGATGAGGCTGAACTAAATGCCTGTGGTAATCCAAACTTTGATATGGGACGGTTTGGAATTGAATTTCTGGCTTCGCCCAGGCACTGTGATGGCATTGTGATCACTGGCCCGATTTCAAAAAATATGGCGGAGGCCACTCAGATTTGCTATGACGCTGTGCCTAATCCTAGAATTATTATTCTCGCAGGTACTGATGCCATCAGCGGAGGTATTTTTGCCGCAAGCCCAGCGCTTGATCGAAGGTTTCTCGACCGGTATCCAGTCGATTTGTATGTGCTCGGAAATCCGCCCCATCCATTGACCTTTATAAATGGCGTGCTGAGTTTGGTGAGAGTAAAGAAAGTAAAGTAAAAACGTGCCGAATTTAAAGTCTCTAAACCAAGTTAATTTTTCTTGCGATTCGAGTGAAGGAGCTTATGTCGAAATGACGAATATGTTTTGATGAAATTTGTAACAGCGGAGCTCGGCAATCAACCACACGTGATTTTTTTGTACCTTTAAGCATGCGTTTGATTTTTTTCCTTCTGATTCTTTTTTCGGCTTTTAGTTTGTCTGCTCAGAGCATAAAGGCGGAGTATGATAAAAACCATGATTTCTCTAAGTACAAAACGTTCAGCTTTGGTGAAAGCCAGATCATCACACCAAGTGACCAAAAGCAGGTGCCCGATGCGAAGCTTGACGAGTGGATAAAAAATGGTGTGACGCGTGAGCTGCAGTCAAAGGGATTGCAGCGTGTGGATTCAGGCGCTGACCTGGTGGTAACCTATGCAGCCGGTGCATCGGCAAAGGTGGATTCGTCCCCTATCGGGCCACTTGGGCAAACTCCTGGTTCTAACGATCGAGTGTTCACCCGAAACTACCAGGAGATCGATTTGATAATCGACCTGAACAATCGCAGCGACTTTTTAGTATGGCGCGTAAACTCAAGCATGCAGGTAACCACCTCCGATGCGGAGCGCACCATTGATCTGATCGTTGAGAAAGGCTTTAAGAAATTCAGCAAGACGGGGAAGAAGAAAAAATAAGCTTTCTCTACATCTTAAGCTGAATGACGCCCAGACTACTTTCCTTCCTTTTAGTAGCGCTGGTTATAGCAGGTTGCGGCACGAGATCAAAAAGTAAATTACCGGAAGCTTTGCTGGCACGGAGTGAAAAATTTTATTTCAATTCATTCGTGGATTGCAATATGGCTGAGGTATGGGTAGCCGACACATTCAGGATTTTTCCCGGCAAGTATGGAGA
>CAZNCO010000002.1:0-34321 GCA_964571345.1 uncultured Ohtaekwangia sp. | reverse complement strand
GGTTTGGAGGTGAGAAAACCTATGCGTAAAGTTTAACAGCTAACGGGTTTATTTCTACCTTAAAGCAAGAATTCAAAAAATGCCCATTCGCAAACAATATCATTTTCGGCCTTCGCCAAATGGCTTTTTCGCGTGGGATGTGCACCGACTAATAGAGCTTAGCAAATCATTTCCGGTTAAAGAAGTTGAAATTTCAAAAATCGCTGAGTTGGATGAGCCTTATTTGTATTCAGACCCGAAAGAAGTTCCTTCTGTTCGCTCAATTGCTGAGCACGCTAAACTAATTGACGAGACAGACTTGAGTTATCCTATCATTCTTTCGCGCAATGGACAAGTAATGGATGGAATGCATCGTGTGGCAAAAGCATTCATGAAAAGATTGAAAACGATTAAAGCAGTTCAATTTGAATCTGATCCAGCGCCCGATTATGCAGATGTACATCCGGGTGATTTAGATTATGACTAAGCCACTCCCGTCAAAGCCAATTGTGGCGACAAAGTTGAGGCGAATGAAGATTGGCGCGTGAGATGAACAATTTTTCCCCGACTCTAATTAAAAAATAATGAGGAGCGGTTTTATCAAACGTCTCATGAACATTTACCTTTGGCGAAAATCTGTTTTTAATGTTTTCGAATTCCAGCAGTCGCTTCGCCATCGACTTAGGCAATAATAATACGTTGGTTACCAATGACCACCAGATTCTTTTGTCGCAACCATCGTATATCGTCTTTGACGAAAAGAAACGCTCCGTAAAAGCTGTTGGCGAAAAAGCTTACGATATCTTCGAAAAAAATCACGATCAGCTGAAACCCGTAAAGCCTTTGCAGTGGGGTGTGATTGCCGATTACGACTCGGCCGCGGCCATGATCAATAGAATGGTGACAGCAGTATGTAAGAAAAAATGGTTTGGAAACTACGATCATATTCTTTCAGGTGTTCCTTACGACACCACAGAGGTTGAGCGAAGAGCATTGCGCAACGTGCTGGATCAGTTCAATCCAAAAAAACGTCATCTTGTTTTTGAACCGCTGGCAGCTGCTATTGGCATGGGCCTTGACATTCGGCAACCGGACGGCAAAATGATTATTGATATTGGCGGTGGTATCACAGAAATTGTGATCATCTCATTATCAGGCATTGCTGTTTTTCAATCGCTCAAAATAGCGGGTGATTCGTTCACACAAGAAATTCAAGATCACTTTCGCAAAAATCATAACCTTGCCATCGGATGGAAAACAGCCGAGCAAATAAAAATTCAGATTGGCTCTGCGTTGCCTGCTCTTACCAAGGCTCCCGAAAAAATAAGAGTGAAAGGCAAAGATGTAATTGAAGGAATTCCTGTGACGCGAGAAGCAAACTACCAGGAGATGGCAATGGTATTGGATAAACCCATCGCAGCAATTGAGCAAAGTATTATTCAAACACTTGAAGTATGCCCGCCTGAGCTGGCGGCAGACATTTATGAAAATGGCATTCATCTTACAGGAGGAAGTGCTTTACTCAAAGGCATGCGCGATCGCCTCGAGAAGAATATTCACCTGAAAGTGCATTTGGATGATGAGCCGCTCCTCTCTGTTAGCAAAGGGATCGCTCACGCCTTACGGGATCCAAAAAAATATCAATCTGTGTTGGTTGACTAGCTGGCTCAAAATTCAGGGTTTGTTATTTATTGAATCTTAGTACTTACAATCCTCTGCGATCTCAAATATTTTCATGCAGTTCCATGAAAACGCAAAAAGTTTGATCATCTTTAAAGAGATTATCATTCAGCTGAGATGTCAACCCAACTTAAACGCTCGCTCTCTCCTCTTATGGTGTGGGGCCTTGGTGTGGGCTATGTAATCTCGGGGAATTATTTCGGCTGGAACCTTGGCCTCGAAAAAGGCGGCACACTCGGTATGGCCATTGCGCTCTTTTTCGTCATTGCAATGTACATTACATTCACATTCAGCTACACAGAGCTTGCGTGCGCAATTCCAAAAGCTGGTGGAGCATTTGATTATGCAGGCCGAGCCTTGGGTAAAGATATTGGCTTCCTTACCGGCATGGCGCAAAACATTGAGTTCATCTTTGCGCCACCTGCCATTGCGTTTGGTATTGGTGCCTACTTCCAGATTTTCTTTCCGCATGTTTTCGTCACCGCTATTGCAATCAGTGCCTATTTAATTTTCTTTTTGCTAAATGTCTCCGGCATACAGTTAGCTGCCACATTCGAGTTGGTTATTACAAGTATTGCCGTGGTAGCCGTGTTGATTTTTTGTTTGAATACCTCCACACATGTTGAGTGGAAAAACCTGCAGCAAAATTCTTTTCCCTTTGGCTGGGCAGGTGTTTTTGCTTCCATCCCTTTTGCCATTTGGTTTTTTCTGGGCATCGAAGGAGTAGCAAATCTTGCTGAAGAGGCCATCCACCCGAAGCGTACTATCATGATTGGCTTTCTCTCGGCCATTGGTACGCTCATCTTTCTTTGCCTGATCACATACCTTTCGTCAATTGGTGTAGCCGGTTGGGAAGCAATCGTTTTTAAAGCCGATGGAACTTCTTCCGATTCACCGCTACCATTGGTGATGGCGCGTATCTCAGGTGAAAGCACATGGCAGTACACAGCGGTAGTTACCGCGGGGCTTTTTGGCCTGGTGGCTTCCTTTCACGGCCTCATGCTTGCCGGAGGCCGTTCTACTTTTGAGTTTGGAAAAGTAGGTTTTGCACCTGCTTTTGTAGGAAAAGTTAATGCCCGTTTTCAAACTCCTGCCAATGCGTTGTTTGTAAACATGGTTATTGGAATCATTGCCTTGCTTACGGGCAAGACAGGAGAACTCATCACGCTCTCTGTTTTTGGCGCTCTCACACTATATATCATCTCTATGATATCATTGCTGGTGCTACGCAAAAAAGAACCAACGTTATCAAGGCCATTTAGTGCGCCTGCATACCCATTCTTTCCGATCATCGCCTTACTCATAGCAGGCTTTTCGTTTGCAGCTTTGTGGATTTATAATTTCTGGTTGGGCGTGATTTATTTTTCGATTCTGGCAGGCGCTTACTTGATTTTCAAAATCATCACTCGGAAATAGTAGCAACTATTTTTTGACATTTATTACGATTACTTCTGAATAAAAGAAACATATTAATACATTTGACGTATTACTCTGAAAAGATTTAATTCTACGAAAGGTAGAATCAAATCTTCAGCTTGTGATTAATATGAAGGAACCACCAAAGATTAAACCACCCATTCTTGCGGCAAAGCTTTTTGCCTGGTATTGCGAAAATGCTTCTATCGAAGACTTGAATGGGGACATGGAAGAATTATTTTACGCCAACCTCGAGCGCATGAGTGTGAGGAAGGCTAAGTTCAAGTATTGGCAGCAAGTCTTATCTCTATTGTTTTCATATACCATTAAAAAACGGAAGGAGAGATCAGCATATCATCAGTATTCAAGCAATTCCTTCAATTTGACCATGATCAGAAATTATTTAAAAATTGGTTTTCGCAGTTTAATCAACCACAAAGCATACACACTCATTAATGTTTTTGGGTTGGCAATCGGAATGACGAGTTGCATCCTGCTAGGTTTATATGTTAAGGATGAACTTTCGTTTGATAAGTACTTTAGTGATGGTGAAAAAATATTCAAAGTTATACTGGAGAGAAAGTATCCCGATCAAACTAAGATTCACGCGGGAATTCCACATTCTTTTGCAAGGGCTTTCGTCAAGGATTGTCCTGAAGTAGAGCGGGCAACGTCTATTTCCGGCCCTTTCGATGATATGTTAGTGTCTTACAAAGGTTCTGGCAAAACTGATCTTAAGTTTCTCGAAAATGATGTGTTCGCAGCCGATAGTAATTTTTTCAAAATATTTAGCCTTAAGATTTTAAAAGGTGATCGGAAAACAATGCTTCTGCATCTAAATAGCATCGTGCTCACTGAAAGTACTGCAAAACGGTATTTTGACAATGAAGATGCATTTGGAAAATTGATCACCTTCGCGGGTGGTGTTGCAACTGTTACGGGAATTTGTGAAGACCCACCAGCCAATACTCATTTAAAATTTAATCTTCTCGTTCCCATTCATGGCATCGAACGTTTTAACCTCGATAATTTCAACCGGCCTGATGCCTACTGCTACTTGAAATTGAAAGAGGGTGCAAATCCAGCATTGCTTGAATCGAAATTTCCAAAAATGGTCGACTTGTATGCTGCAGCTAACTTCGAGAAAGTAAATAAAACATCATGGACAGATTACAAGAAAGCTGGAAATGGTTATCGGTACTTTCTTCGTCCACTTACAAGTATCTATTTAGATACTGACAACATCGGTGGGATGAAACCGAGTGGCAATATCATTTTGGTTAGGATACTGATTGCCATTTCCATACTCATCTTTATCATTGCATGCGTCAATTTCATAAATCTTGCTACCGCTCGCTCCAGCGAACGTGCGAAAGAAGTTGGCGTGAGAAAAGTGCTGGGATCATTCAAACGACAATTGATCTTTCAATTTTTGAGTGAGTCTTTTATCGTAAGTTCTATTGGAATGAGTTTAGCTGCTCTACTGATTGCTATTTCATTGCCGTATTTCAATTTTCTCTCTGGCAAAAATTTACAAATCGCTTTTAGCCCTCAAACTGTTTTTGGATTCTTAGTCCTGATTATTGCATTGAGCTTTTTAGCTGGCCTTTATCCATCTTTTGTGCTGTCTTCGTTCAAACCTGTGGTTGTTTTAAAAGGCAATTTCACTGCTACTTCAAAGGGCAAATGGATGAGAAGTGGATTGGTTGTTTTTCAATTTTTGATTTCGATCTCACTGGTAATATGCACCTTGATAATGCAACAGCAGACAAAATTTCTCAGCGAAAAGGACTTAGGTTATGATAAAGAGGAGTTGCTTGTAATAGAAGGAGACTTTCACATGAAGCCTAAATTCACCAGCAATTTGGTTGCCGAAATCAAAAAGATGCCTCAAGTCTTGTCTGCCGCAGGTAGTTTATCAATGCCCTCGATGGATGGCATTTACCCCCAACAATATCAGGCAGAGGGTTCTTCTGAGATAAGATCATTCCACACCATGGAAATAGGAGATGAGTTTGCAGAAACGATGGGTTTTAAATTGCTTGATGGTAAGTTGTTTTCAGTAACTACAAATGATTCATTGTCCGTAATTTTAAATGAATCAGCCGTAAAAACTCTTGGCCTCACAAATCCGATTGGCAAGCATATCACTTTTATAGAGCAAACCTATGGCTCGGGAGAGCGAACCACTTTTACCATTATTGGGGTAATCAAGGATTTTCATTATCGAACACTCCATCAGGTAATCAACCCGTTAGTGATTAAGAGCAATGAAGTAATTTTTAGTCGCATGAATTACGTTGCGGTGCGGATTAAATCAGGACCGAAAGCAGAAGCTATTTCACAAATTGAATCCAAGTGGAAGGAATTAGCACCTGACATGCCCTTTCAGTTTAGATTTGTTGATCATGTTTTAGATGCCCATTACCAAAAGGAACAACTGACGAGCAAAATCTTCGCGCTGTTTTCCATTATTGGAATATTGATAGCTTCAATAGGGTTGTTTGGTCTTTCCACCTACACAGCAAGTTTGCGAACCAAGGAAATTGGAATTCGCAAAGTATTTGGTGCCGGTATAATAGATGTATTTTTTCTGTTGACAAGAGGATTTACGAGGGCAGTTTTAATCTCATTTTTATTGGCCGCACCGATTTCATGGTATATCATGGAAACTTGGTGGCTACAGGGTTTCGCTTATAGAATTCAAATTAGTACATGGACAATCTTAAGTGCGGGCTTTGCTGCACTTATAGTAGTCTTGGTCACCGTGGGATATAAGTCCGCCAAAGCAGCGGCAACAAACCCCACACAATCGCTGCGAAATGAGTAGCCTGGCTGGTTAACATACTGATTTGATTTTTATCTCAACAGGATAAACTTTATCTTCCGTAAAAAAATGCATGACCACGCGCGCCATCCTCGACTATGTAAAAAAACACCCGGCTGGAAAAGTTAAAATCGCTTACTCAGATATTGACGGTATCCTGCGTGGCAAATATATTTCTGCCGAAAAATTTATGTCTGTGGCTGAGGGAGGCACTTCCTTCTGCGATGTAATCTTTGGCTGGGATAGCAGTGATGTCGCTTATGATAACACTGATTACACAGGCTGGCACTCTGGCTATCCCGATGCACCAGCTCAACTTGACTTAACTACCTTTCGTCAAATCCCGTGGGAAAACGATCTGCCTTTTTTTCTGGGCGAACTATTGGATAACAAAGGAAAACCGTCTCACGTATGTCCGCGTCAATTACTTAAAAAAGTTTTGGGTGACGCTCAGCAAGCCGGATTCACTCCCATTTTTTCCCAAGAGTTTGAGTGGTTTAACTTTGCTGAAACACCGCAGAGTGCACGTGCTAAAAATTACAAAGACCTCACACCCATCACACCCGGGATGTTCGGGTATTCTATTCTTCGCTCTACCTTGCAAAATCCGTTCTTCACGGATTTGTTTGAATTATTGAAAAAGTTTGATGTGCCGCTTGAAGGTCTCCACACAGAAACAGGCCCCGGAGTTTTGGAAGCTGCTATTTCGTATAGCGGAATTTTGGAAGCTGCCGACCGTGCTTCACTTTTCAAAACGGCTGTAAAGGAAATTGCTTACACGCATGGCATCATGGCCACGTTTATGGCAAAGATCAGCGAAACACTCCCAGGATGTGGAGGGCACGTGCATCAAAGTTTATGGGACAGCAGAGCCAAGAAAAATCTCTTTCACAACTCTACAGATAAACATGGTATGAGTGAGTTGATGAAAAACTATATCGCAGGTCAGTTATATTGTCTGCCGCACATACTTCCTATGTATGCGCCCACCATCAACAGCTACAAACGCCTGGTGGAAGGCGCATGGGCACCTACAACATTAACCTGGGGAATCGACAATCGTACAGTAGCGTTGCGAGTGTTGGGTGGAAGTGCAAAATCATGCCGACTTGAAACCAGAGTAATCGGATCAGACGTAAATCCTTACCTGGCTATGGCTGCCGCACTCGCCTCCGGTTTATACGGTATCAAGAAGAAATTAAAACTGCAAAAGGCAACCGAAGGCAATGGTTACCGCGATTATACTCACGGAAGCCTGCCTTCCACTCTTCACGATGCCAACGAAGCGATGAAAAAGTCTTCAGTTGCAAAACAAATACTGGGAGAAAAATTCACAGAACATTTCACTCAAACCCGCGAGTGGGAATGGCGTCAGCATCTGAAGCCAGTAACCGATTGGGAGATGAAGCGGTATTTTGAGATAATATGACTTTTGTATTCAAATGACCTCTTCTGCGGTTAAAGTTCAACTACATCATCTGTGCATAAATTTTGTTCGGAACCGAATAGAAGCTGCACAGCAAGCTATGGAGGCTGCTCAAGATGCTGCGAATTCGGAAGAGAAGAGTAGTGCGGGCGATAAATACGAAACGGGCAGAGCAATGGCGCAAATTATGAGAGATCAGGCAGCACAGCAATTAGATGAGGCTTTGAAATTAAAGGCCGCCCTTGATCAACTTGATCTAAAAGTTTCGTCTCCTAAAATTGCAGCCGGAAGTTTAGTCATTACAGATAAAAATCGATTTTATATTTCCATCAGCGCGGGCGAACTCGAAGTGGACGGTGAAAAATATTTTGCGGTATCCCCTCATTCTCCTATCGGAAAGACGCTAATATCACGCAAGGAAAATGACGTTATCATTTTTCTGAAACAAGAACATCATATTTTAAAGGTGATTTAGCCTTTATCAATTTTTCAAAAATATTTATCATCGTATTTTGATATATCATAATTCTATGTATACATTTGAGCCATGTTTTCAAAAGAGCTATTAAAAGGAACCTTGTCCGCCATTATTTTAAAATTATTGGCTGAAGAAGGAAAAATGTATGGATACGAAATCGCACAGCGAGTGCGAGAGCAATCCGGAAACAAAATTTTGATCAAAGACGGATCGCTGTATCCATCGCTGCAAAAGATGACAGAAGATGGACTATTGTCTTTTAAAGAAGAGATGGTAGGCGGGCGAGTGCGTAAATATTACTATCTAACGCCTACCGGAAAAAAACAAGCGGTCATCTACCTGAGGGAGTTAGAGGATTTTCTGGCCACCATCACGCAAGTTGTATTTCCAAAATCAAAACCCAAAATCGCATGACGCTTTCATACGAGAATGTAGAACGGATTAAGAACACGATCAAATCAAGTTCTATTACAAGAACGATGATGCAGGAAAATATCGTTGACCACTTATGTTGCGCGGTCGAGGATAAAATGCAATGTGGAGATTCGTTTGATAAAGCTTTTCAAAAAGCATTTTCGGAATTTGCGCCAAACGGCTTACAGGAAATTGAACGCGAAACCTATATTCTTTTAAACTACAAAACAATCCTTATGAAAAAAATCATTTATTCACTCGCCCTGCTCTCGTCTATGGCGGCAAGTTTTGGTATTATCTTCAAGACCTTACATTGGAACTTTGCCAACATAATTCTTGTCGCGGGCATGGCCGGCATGACGGTCACTATTCCTTTAATCTTGTTCAAGCCCGGTACTTCATCACTAGAACGCACACGTAATTGGTTTGCTATGTTAAGTATTCTACTGCTGACAGTTGGTACACTCTTTAAAATTGAACATCTCGCAGGAGCAAACGTTTCACTTACCCTTGGAATGGCTTTCTTTAGCTTCGGTTTCCTTCCATTATATTTTGTGAAAATGTACCGCCAGTCCGTAGCTGCATCCTAGACTGCTATTGCGCATTTACTCTAAAAGGTCAAACCGTTTAGAGAAAGTTACTTCAATGCTCTTTTAAAAGAGCATTGTTTTTTTCAATAAATCATACTGCCAATCTTCTCTTAAGAGGTCTACGCAATTCGCGGAAGGAAAATTGTTATTCAAAAAATATGAAAAAACTCCACATTATTGCGTGGCTGATGTTAACTGCTTGCTATTTTATGTTAATGCTGCATTTTTTGGGCGGTACAATCATCATGCTAATTGCCGGTCGATTATCGATCATGGGATAAGTACAGTTGGCTTTTATGTCAAACAAAAAGATATAAAGATGCCTAACATGCAAATGAAATGACACGAGTAGCTATCGAAAATTATATAATAACTCAACAGGACAAAAATGTTCTTGACTATTACAGGTTGATTGAGCAACAAAAAAAATTCAAACCACGGACTAGAAAACATTTCCCTAGCCACTACTCACCAGAGAGTTAAGCTAATTGAAAATTAAAAAATATCTTCCACTAAATGTTTCTTACAATTGTCTCATCGCAAGAAAGTTCTACTCAGGCATAGCCTCCTGATGAGAAATCTTTCCTTTCCGAAAAGCCGTTCTTTCCAACATCATTTTGAAAAAGAATTGCAACCCGTAAACAATGGGCCACGATAGAACAAACCAAACTATCAAAGCATATAAAGTAGACCAGCCAATTAATGAAAAACCTTTGATAAAATCCTCGGAAAAAAGTTGAGTAATTTCCTCAAAAGAAAAAGGAACTGGTGGTTGATTAAACACCCACTCACCCGTGCGGATAAACGGAAAATACAAGACGAACTGAAGCGGATAAGCAACTTGATTGGCTAACAACGTGGCTGCAGGGTTCACTTTAAAAATCCAGATGGCTGCCAAACATAAAATTGTACACGTGCCGAACACTGGAACAAATCCAATTACAATACCTAAACTAATTGCAAGCGCAAGCTTTGAAGGGTTAGCACCCTGTTTAATCAAACCTAATACTGGTTGAATTAGCTTTCGCTGAATAAATGAATTCATCTCGCAATTTACACTTTATAAACAAGCTGCTTTTACAAATGGTTTTCGGGAAAGGCGATTTATAAATGTAATTTTACATGCCTTTGAACATGATTGCGCATTCACAAATTAAATCGCTCAGATGCCTTCTGCGTGAAGGTCAAATCAAATTTGCCGGAAACAAGAAACTTAAAATCTACGGTTCTCTTCACTGTGCCTCTGGCAAGCGCATGAAAAAAGAGAACAGAATCTTCTTCGAGAATGAAAAGGAAGCCATCCAACATGGCTATCGTCCCTGCGGGCATTGTATGCGGGATATCTATTTGAAGTGGAAAACCAGATACGCATCCATTCAAAAATCAAACAGAATCGACCTTCGCTACTAGCTTGAATATTCTTTAAAAGCAGTTCACTTATTGACTCATTTCTTTGCGGGCTAATCCGTTTTAAGTATCTTCCAAACAGAATCGACAACCATGAAAAAACAATTTCTTTTGCTTGCATTTTTAGTTGGGATGCAGGCAGGCTTCTCTCAGAAAATAGTCATCTACTGTAAGAATTTAATTGATGGCACTGGAAAAACAATTTCGGAGGCAGCTGTTACAATTGAAGGTGAACGAATCATTTCTGTTGGAAAAAAAGAGGCAGTGCCAAGGGGAGCTACTATTATAGACCTGGGTGATTACACACTCATGCCGGGCTTTATCGATATGCATTGTCACCCGCTCGGAAACGGAGATGACGATTACCAAACCTATCACCTCAAAAATTCTTCTGCCGATAAGGCGATGCAATGCTTACACAATGTACAAGGAATGCTTCGTGCAGGCTGGACATCGATTCGTGTACCCGGTGACATGGATGTTGGTTATGCGCACTTTGCCGTTCGCAATTCAATTAATAAAGGAATGTTTGAAGGTCCGCGCATTTTTGGAGCTGGCCATTGGATTTCTGTAACCGGTGGGGGTGGCGACCTGAACTTTTTCTCTTACGAACAGAGTGGTGTGAAGGTAGACGGCTTAGTCGTAGATGGAGTGGAAGAAATGCGCAAAGCCATTCGCAATGAAATCAAATACGGAAGTGATTGGATCAAATTGCTTGTGACCGGTGCATTTATGACAGCCGGTGATAATCCGCAGAATGTTCATTTCAGCAAAGAAGAGTTAGCAGTTGCTATTGACGAGGCCAGTCGCAGAGATGTACCGGTGATGGCGCATGCGCATTCAGCGGAAGGGATAAAAATGTCGATTCGCGCTGGCGCAAAAACAATTGAACATGGATCGTTTTTGGATGACGAAGGAATTGATCTCTTGTTAAAAAACAAAACCTATCTCATTCCTACGCTTACAATTGGAAAGTGGTTTCTGGAGTTCAATGAAAATAGCCAGGCTCTTTCAAAAGCAATTGCCATCACCAAAAAATACAGGCCACAAACGGAGGCCATGCTCGCGAAAGCTATTAACGCGGGAGTGAAAGTGGGTGTGGGTACAGACCTTACGGGAGAAAACCCTGAGTACTGCGCAAATGAATTTGCAGAGTTAGTTCGAATGGGTATGACACCTATGCAAGCCATCCAGGCCGGCACACAAGTGAATGCAGAAGCTCTCGGGAAAATCAAAGACCTCGGTACAATTGAGACTGGAAAATTTGCAGACTTGGTTGCGGTAAAAGGTGATCCGCTAAAAGACATCACTGAATTAAAGAGAGTTAAGTTTGTGATGAAGGGTGGAAAAGTGGTAAAGTCAGAAAAATAAACTTTCAATTTGCATGAGATTAGTTCTGGTCTGCTCTCTCGTCACTTTAACAAGCCTGGTGCTAAAAGCCCAAGATTACGATGTGGTTATCAAAAACGGGAAAATTATTGACGGCTCAGGCAATCCATGGTATTATGGAGATGTAGGCGTTCTCAACGGAAAAATAGCAACCATTGGCAAACTCGCGCATGCCTCTGCCAAAAAAGTAATTGATGCTACAGGATTAATTTTAACTCCCGGCTTCATCGATGTTCACACGCATATTGAAGGCGGAGAGTTTGCTACGCCCACTGCCGATAATTTTATTTTGGATGGCGTTACGTCAGTGGTAACAGGTAACTGCGGATCGTCCAACCTTGACGTTGCCGATTATTTTCGCAAACTCGATTCAGTAAACCTCTCGATTAATGTTGCTACGTTGATTGGCCATAACACTGTGCGGAGAGCTGTGATGGGAGATCTTCAGCGAGACCCCACTGCCGAAGAACAAAAAAAGATGGAAGACCTTGTAGGAAAAGCAATGCAAGATGGAGCCGTTGGCTTCTCTACAGGATTGATTTATGTACCGGGCACCTTTTCAAAAACTTCTGAAGTGGTTGGGCTGGCGAAGGCGGCATCTGCTTTTAATGGAGTGTACGCTTCGCACATTCGCGATGAAGCAGACTTTGTGTTGGATGCTATAAACGAAGCCATCTCTATCGGAAAAGAAGCAAGTATGCCGGTAGAAATTTCTCATTTTAAAGTTACGTACAAGCCCAACTGGGGGCGGTCGATGCAAACACTGGAACTTATAGAGAAAACAAGGAAGGAAGGATATGATGTTACCATCGATCAATATCCGTACATCGCCAGCAGCACGACCTTGGACACTACCGTGCCCAACTGGGCATTTGGAGGCGGACGTGATTCCCTAAAGACACGTCTGAACGATCCGGTTATTCGAAAAAAAATTAAGAAAGAGATGGTGGATATGTTATCAAAGAAAAAATTGAAGAGCTTCTCTTATGCTGTTGTCTCTCGCTATGCTCCTGACTCTGTGTTAAACGGAAAAAATATTTCTGAAATCAATAAAATCAAAGGGAGAAAAGCCAAAGCCATTGAAGAAGCTGAAACGATTTTGGAGATGGTGGATGCCACCAATCGGACTCAAATGGTTTTCTTTAGTATGGAAGAAGGTGACCTTATACGCATCATGCAATATCCTTTCAACATGATTGCTTCTGATGCCGGCATTGCCAAGTTTGGATCGGGAGTTCCTCATCCACGCGCATACGGCACAAATGCCCGTGTCATCGGTCGGTATGTAAATCAACTAAAGGTAATTCGGCTGGAAGAAGCTATCCGGAGAATGACTTCATTGCCAGCGCAAAAATTCCAGCTGCGTAATCGCGGACTTTTGCGCGAGGGAATGGCGGCTGACATTTTGATTTTGAAAGCAGATGAAATCGCGGATGCTGCTACGTTTACCAAGCCTCACGCTTTTTCAAAAGGGTTCAAATACGTGTTGGTAAATGGCGAAGTAACCGTAGAAAATGGAAAGCATACAGGTACAAAAAAAGGCCAGCTATTAACTGGCCCTGGATTTAAGAAGAAGTAACAGCAATTATTTCTTAGTGGCTACAAGTTCCTCAGCTATCATCAATACAAAGTCTTTTCCTTTTAAAAATCCTTTGCCCCACTCTGCATCATACTTGTCGGTAATGCCAAGAGCAGGAATATCTGCTGGTTTCTTTCCTTTCTTTAATGCGGCAGCTACTGAATCACGAATTTCAGCCATACGATCACGAAATTTCTTCACATCAGCTTTGGTTGCCAGTTCTCCGTGTCCGGGAATAATAACAGACTGGTCATTGAGCATCGCTAACAGCTTATCGAGCACAATAATAAATCCATTCACAGAACCACCGCTGGAATAATCAATAAACGGATACCCATACCGAACAAATACATCACCAGTATGGAACACATTTGATTTTGTGAAGTGAATGATTGCGTCCCCATCGGTGTGGCTTCCTTCATTCACATGAAAAATATCAAGATCTTCTCCATTCAGGTGAAGGCGGATACGGTCATCAAAAGTAATCACCGGCAGTGCAGCAGCATCGCGAGCAGGCGTAGTGCGATTCAACGCCTTATTTACTTGCTCTTTCGTCATCCGGTCGCGCACATGTTCTTGCGCGAGAATAGTAACTCCCATCTTCTGGAAATTATCGTTACCTCCGGTGTGATCTCCATGAATGTGAGTGTTGATCAGGAACCTGATTGGATTTGTATCAATCGATCCAATTGCATTTTTTATTTTATCACTTAAAGGCGCAAACTGATCATCAATCATAAGATTTCCGTCTTTGCCAGTAAGCAAACCAATGTTGCCACCGGAGCCTTTGAGCATGTAAATGTTTTCTTTGATTTTGACGGGTTGAATCTTTACCGTATCAAAATTCTGTTGGCCGAAAGCAAAGCCGCTGATTGCCATTAAGAGAATAAAAAATCTTTTCATAATAGGGTTTATAATTTTGGTTTTGTTGCCAACTACTTCTTTCAAAACTAATCAAACCAGCCAACTGCACAAATGCTAAAGTTGTAACTGGTCGTCCGCAAGCGGACGGTTGTTACCGTTTATGAACAAGTCTCCTTCAAAAAAGTTTAAAAATTTCTCCAAATAGCCAAAAAAGGCCGATGGCACTAATATTGGCTTAGAAGCATCCAAACTTTGAATTCAGAATCTATCTTAACAAAAAACATAGCACATGCTCCGAAATTATTTCATCACAGCTATTCGCAATCTTTGGCGCTCCAAAGGCAGCACTTTTATCAATCTCAGCGGATTGACATTAGGGATTGCTTCAAGCTTATTGCTTTTTTTGATGATTCGGTTTCAATCCAGCTTTGATAACTTCCATTCGAAGGGTGAGCGGATTTACAGAGTAGTATCATCTTCAGATGGAAACCAAGGAAGAGATTATACGCCCGGAGTTCCTCCGGTTCTTCCTGAAGCTTTTAAAAACGACTTTCCGGAGGCAGAGCAAGTATTGTTTACTTCGTATCGCTCAGGTGGTTTAGTTACAATCCCACAAAAGGTAGGCGAACCTAAAAAGTTTGAAGAAAAGAAAGGCATCGTTTACACACAGCCCAATTACTTTCAAATCTTTGATCGCAAAGTATTAAGTGGTGATGTATCAAAGGGACTGGATGATCCCAACGAAGCAATCATCTCAAAAGGGGCTGCTTTAAAATATTTTGGAAAAGAAGACGCACTTGGAGAAATCCTGAGTTTTGAAAAAAAAGATTTTAAAGTAACGGCTATCGTTGAAGATTATCCGTCAAACACAGATTTTCCTTTCGACCTATTTCTGTCATACGTCACCATCAAAAAAGAAAAAGATGAAGCAGGCTGGGGTAGTATTTGGAGTGATGAACAATGTTACTTCCTTCTGAAGAAAGATGCTTCATTAAGTGCGATGGAGAAAAGGATGCCTGACTTTCTAAAAAAATATCATGGTGATAATCGCAGCAAGCGCGAGTATAGCTTTCAGCCTCTTTCAGAAATTCACTTTGATGATCGTTTCAGCAACTTCAATTATAATACTGCCAGCAAACAAACACTCACAGCACTTAGTCTTGTCGGGATTTTTCTGATTGTAACAGCCTGCATCAACTTCATCAACCTGGTAACTGCCGAAGCCATCAAGCGCTCAAAGGAAGTTGGAATTCGCAAGTCGCTGGGCAGCACACGCACGCAGCTTATCTTTCAATTCCTGGGCGAATCAAGTATGGTGACGATATTGTCTGTGATTGTTGCTGTCTCCATCACACAAATGCTCCTCAGCTGGTTGAATCCATTTCTCGACTTGAAGCTGTCACTTGATTTTATTAACGATGGTCAGCTATGGATATTCCTTGGCACAGTTACTTTAGTAGTCGCATTGCTCTCAGGGCTCTACCCCTCCCTCGTAGTTTCCGGATTTAAGCCTGTGTTTGCTATTAAAAACAATATGAGTACAAAAAACTCTTCCGGCTATACACTGAGGCGCGGACTGGTGGTGCTGCAATTCGTGATTTCACAATTTCTGATCATGGGCACCATTGTGCTGATCAGCCAGATGAATTATTTGCAGAATAAAGATCTCGGTTTTAAAAAAGATGCTATCGTAAATATTCCAGTGCCTGAGCGTGAAAGTCCTGCAACTGGAGATGGCTCCAGCAAGATGCGCACACTGCGCGAAGAAGTATCGCGATTGAAAGGTGTGGAACATGCAAGCCTGTGTAACAATCCGCCCTCTTCGGGAAACGTGCAGGCTACAGATTTTCAAATAGAAGGAAAAGAAGAACACTATGGAACGCAGTTAAAACTTGTAGACACTCATTATCTTGATCTTTTCGGACTTCAATTGTTGGCCGGAAATAATGTAGCCGACCTGGATACTGCTCAAGGTTTTCTAGTAAATGAAAAGCTCTCTTCGATGGTTGGCTTTACCAATCCAAATGACATCATCGGCAAACGAATAAAGATGTGGGGCACAGAATTGCCTGTAGTGGGCGTAGTGAAGAACTTCCACACCATGTCATTACAGGATCCTATTGAAGCCACCACCATGTTTAACCGCATTCGTAATTACGAAACTTTATCTTTAAAACTAAATCCTTCTGATTTACAAGCCACCCTCAAAGAAGTTCAACAAAAGTGGGAAGCAGCTTACCCTGACTTCATTTTCTCTTACCAGTTTATGGATGTGCAGATTAAAGAATTTTACGAACGCGAAGAGAAAATGTCGATCCTGCTTACCGCATTCACATCTCTCGCTATTTTCATCGGATGTCTAGGTCTGTTTGGTCTTGCCACCTTCATGGCAAATCAAAAGACGAAAGAAGTGGGCGTGAGAAAAGTATTGGGTGCATCCGTTGAGAGTATCATCTTTATGTTTTCAAAAGAATACGTGCGCTTGATCGTATTTGGTTTCATACTATCTGCTCCCTTTGCGTGGTTTGTGATGAACAAGTGGCTGAGCAAGTTTGCCTACAAGATTGAAATAGGCCCTTCTATATTTATTGCCGGCTTAATGGTAACGGCACTGATTGCAGTCATTACGGTTGGATACAAATCCTTTTCCGCAGCAACTGCGAATCCGGTTAAGTCATTGAGGAGTGAGTAGAAAGAAGTGAAATGTGAGAGGTAGAGGTGAACGGGTTAAACTACTTCCACCAACGATCGCTGATGATCTTCAACATTTCTGGATGAATGTTTCCTGCAGCGCAAAGCTCTTCACCGAAAAGGTAGTTGTCACCACCACGGAAGTCAGTTACTTTTCCACCAGCCTGATGCAGGATGAACGCACCACCTGCTACGTCCCAGGGTTTTAGATTGTATTCAAAAAAACCTTCCAGGCGGCCACAGGCTACATAAGCAAGGTCAATAGCTGCGCTTCCGAGTCTGCGAATGCCGTGCGTCTGCTCCAGAAAAGTTTTGATGATATCCAGGTAAACATCTTTTTTATCGGTGTGATAATAAGGAAAGCCAGTAGCGAGAAGACTTTCACTCATGTGAGAAATCGAAGAAACTTTTATCTCATCCTTGTTGCAGTAGGCCTTTCCATTTTCCACTGCATGAAAACATTCTTGGTGCGATACCTCAAACACAATTCCCATCACGGGCTTACGATTTCTCAACAACCCCACACTAATGGCAAAGATGGGCAGGCCATGTAAGAAGTTTGTGGTTCCATCCAGTGGATCGATAATCCATTCGTATTCATTTGTGCCCTTCACGTCTGTCCCCTCTTCGGCAATAAAACCGGCTCCGGGCAAAATCTCTTTTAGTGCATTCACCAATCTTCGCTCAGATTCTTTATCTACATACGACACGAGGTTGCTGAAGCTTCCCTTCTGTTCGATTCTTGAACGATCAAAATTCTTACTCTCATGATTTATAAACTTTGCAACGTCTTCGCACAAGGCGATAGCTTGACTTTCGATGGATGCGAGATTCATGATTTTGTTTTATTCTTTACAAATGCCAATAGTAAAATTAACAAAGAAACCCAGGTAGCAGTTCGCGCTGCCAACTCCCCTATTCTGGAGTATCTTGTTTCAGCAGGCTTCACTGCCGTATATAACGATAGCATCTGCGTTTTGTTGATACCCCCAGAATGAATCGCAAAATGCGAATACATGGTGGGCACAACCATCAGCAACAACGCAGCCACCAGCCACCCTGTTTTTATACCTGATTTGAAAACGCCCATGTACACCAACAAATTGCAAAGAAGAATCCACACCGACACCGCCAGGTAACCTCCGTGTAAATTCCAATTGAGCCACGACTGCTTTAGCTTGAAGCTGTCTGCCAAAAAAATAATATTACTACGCCATGGCATTTTAAGCAACACATATTCCAGCGACAGCCAGAAAAAAATAATCGTGAACTTGCCGAGCCGGTCACCCAATTGTTGATGTGCATAGTTGAATCCCAAAAAGGCTAATGTAAAAATAATGCCATGCACCAATGCACCTACAACATGCTTTGATTCGAAATGGTAGGAAGCAAAAAAGGAAACGCACAGGGAAAGTAAAATAAATTCAATATTCGTCCAGAATGCATCGTCTTGTTTAACATGCTCTACAATTGCGAACAGCGGAGCAAAGCCGATCAAAATAAATACTGGGAATGGCTTCATCAACCAGCCACCACTTAACAGCAATGCACTGATCACAAAAAGTACCCAAGGCTTAAGCGAACTATTTTTTTCCATCTACTACTACAACAATTTCTCCTTTCACTTCTTTGCTTTTAAAATGCATGAGACAATCCGCGAGTGAACCAGTGTAGTTCTCCTCATATAATTTTGTCAACTCACGACTTACGGACACGTACCTCTCGCCTCCAAAAAATTCAATCATTTGTTCAAGTGTTTTCACCAGCCGGTGTGGCGACTCATAAAATATCACAGTTCGATCCTCTTCTGCCAATCGTTTCAGAGTAGTTTGTTTTCCTTTCTTGTGTGGCAAAAAACCTTCGAACACAAAACGATCACACGCAAAGCCCGAATTCACCAAAGCCGGAATTAGTGCCGTGGCTCCCGGCAAACATTCCACACGTAGGCTATTTTTCAAACATTCACGCACAAGTAAAAATCCTGGGTCGGCAATGCCGGGAGTGCCCGCATCGCTAACAAGTGCCATTTGTTCACCACGCTTCAAACGTTCTACAATTGTTTGAACAGTTTTGTGCTCATTGAAAATATGAAAGCTCTGTAATGGCTTACTGATGTTGTAGTGCTTGAGCAAATTACCAGATGTGCGCGTGTCTTCGGCAAGAATGACATCCACCGATTTCAATATATCGAGAGCGCGGATCGTAATGTCACCCAGGTTGCCAATAGGGGTGGGTACGAGATACAAAGCTACTTTCTCTTTCTCCATCAAATCAACTTATCTATGGCACGCGCCAGGAGCCAGTCTTTTTCCGTTACTATATCTCCCGCATCATGTGTAGAAAGTTCGAAAATCACCGTATTGTAAACATTCGTCCACAGGGGATGATGGTCCATCTTCTCCGCCACCAATGCTACTCGTGTCATAAACGCAAAAGCCTCTGAGAAGTCTTTAAACTTAAAAGTTTTGCACAGACGATTGTCTCTTTCCTGCCATTCCATACTTCGTAATTGAGGATAAAGGTAGAGAAGTTTGCGGGAAATATTATCTGGATTTTTGCGCTGAGCAAGCGAATAAATAATGGTCACGAAAGATCATCAAGGCATGCATATCCGATCGCCTATGTTCTTGAATTTAAAAACCAGCCAATACCAGGTTTGAAATTAACATGAAGTCATCATTACCCATAAAAAAGGAACCAAATTTTACCGCGTTGTAGGTATAATTTGAAGGCATCGCATTTGGAGAAGAAAACACCTTTGATCCATTGATATACAAAGTTAACTTCGATTTCTGGCGTGAGATACTCACATGTACTTTATTCGCCAATTCAGATTTAAGTAAATCCGTAACCTGGTGTAAATCGATGATGCCGGGCTTGCCACCTTCAAAGCTTTCAGCATCGATTTCACCTGCAGCAGTGTTAAATGCAAAATAGATTCCGGCATTGCCAGGATAGCTTGTTTCCTTAAAATCAGGGACTTTATCTTTTATCGAATACAAGTAAAGAATGTAGTGAACATCTTTGCTGGGCGTAGGATGAAAAATTGCATCAAACTCCAGCGTAAAATTATCAGGCAAATTATTAATTTGATTGGGAGCGAATATTCCATTAGCCGAGATCTGAAGCCATTTCTCTCCTTCACCACTCAAGGTGCGCACTTCGCCAGAACTGTTCGTCATCCAATTGTCGGGAAAACTTCCTGGAGTTGTAGAGGAAAAGTTATCCGACAGTAAAATATTTGTGCCTGATACAAAATCAGATGAACCGGCTTTCACCACTGAACCGGTATTAATAGTTGGAACTGTATTTTGAGGAGGAGGAGTATTCAAGCTCGGGCTCACCGAAGTATTGCTTTGGTTTCCAACGCCACCATTAGAGTTTGCTTCAGAGTTGGCTTTAATCTTTCGAAAAATCTTTCCGGGAGCGCTAAAAACAGAACTAACACCTTTATTTACTTCATTGTAGATAGCATTGTTGGTTTGATTAACAACTGCATTATTGAAAGTCTTCTTCACACTTATTATTTGTGCTTGAGCAGCAAACAAACCTAGAAAAGGAATCAGTATCAATTTTTTCATAGCTATTGGAATTGGTTATCGAAGATACAATATTTGATGAAGGTTTTATAGCAGACTGATGGAATGGCTAATACAACCGACAAATTTTATCATGTCATATTGAGTTTCTATCACGACTTGTCGCAATTGATCACTCATATAGTTGTTGTTGTTCTTATTATAATTGTCGGGCTGTTCCAGCCTAACACAAATTCATTTTCCAAATAAACAAAATGAAATCATTATTATTTCTTAAAAGCCTACTTCTAATCCTTTTCTTATTCTCTTTCGGAAAAACGAAAGCACAGTTTGAATTCAAATCCAGCGAGTTGAAAGTGGCGATCGGCACGCACGGAGAACTGACTTCGTTTTATAATTCAAAGCTGAATCGCGATTTCCTATATCACGATACCACATCGTACCTTCTCATGCTCGTGAGTGAAGGCAGACGCTTTGCGCCATCTTCTGTGAAGAAAATAGCTAGCGGGATTCAATTGCTTTATCAAGAGAAGAACGTGACCATTGAAATCAAGGCCACAGAAAAACCAACACATCTAGTTTTCCAAATTGTGAAAGCATCACCATCGGAGAAAATTGAAGCTGTGATATGGGGACCATATGCCACCACCGTCAACAAAACTGTGGGCGAAGTAATTGGTGTGGCCAGAAACGAGCAGACAGCCGTTGGGTTGCAAGTACTGAATATCAAAACACTCGGAGGCAATTATCCCAACAACGAAGGTGGCACCTGGAGTCGTGGACTGGCCGCGGCACCAAAGAAATGGGGAAGTTTATTACAAGCGTATTCGATCAACCGCGAGCATGCACGTCATGTAGATGCGTGGGGTGGTGTATTTAAAAACATGCCCGTGGCACCCATCAAAGGCGAGTCAGCAGTAGGAAGTAAGATTGCAGTGTTTTCGTGCGATGAACCCAATACGCTCGATCGCCTTGAGCAAATTGAATTGGCCGAAGGACTTCCGCATCCAACCATTAAAGGAACCTGGTTTAAGAAATCAGAACTGTTTGGGAAGTCATACCTCATCTCTTCGTTCAGCGAAAGCGAAGTGGATGAGATGATCGCTTACACGAAGCGCGCAGGGCTTGTGTCGCTGTATCATGAAGGTCCATTCAAAAGTTGGGGTCATTTTGTTTTGGATGAAAAAGCGTTTCCCAATGGAGTGACTGGTTTAAAACAATGTGCAGACAAGGCACATGCAGCAGGCATTATGTTGGGCGTGCACACGCTAAGCAACTTCATCAACACCAATGATCCATACATTACACCCGTTCCAGACGACCGGTTGAGTTCAACAGGTTCCTCCGCGCTAAAGAAAAATATTGACGCTTATTCTAAAGAAATTGAAGTTGCCTCACCGGAATATTTCAATCAGCTTGAGAACAACAATTTGCATGCAATTAAAATCGGCAAGGAGATCATACGTTATCAATCAGTCTCGGCCACGGCACCTTATATACTAAGTGACTGCCAGCGAGGAGCATTTGGAACTATTGCTGTTGGGCATAAAGCTGGTGATGAAGTAAAGAAATTGTTCGATCATCCTTATAATGTATTTTTTCCAGACATCAATATGCAGCGCGAGACGGCCAAAAACATTGCAGACTTACTGAACAAAACCGGGGTTGACCATTGGGACTTCGATGGGCTCGAAGGGGAGTGGGCTTCCGGTCATGGCGATTATGCGATTGAGCTTTTCGCCAAAGATGTATATGATAATCTGAAGCACGACTTCTTTGTTGGCACGAGTGTGAGCAAGCCTTTCTTCTGGCACATGTGTTCGTATTACAATTGGGGCGAACCTTGGTATGGTGGATTCAAAGAGAGTATGCAACAATACCGCATCGACAACCAGGCTCTCTTCGAACGCAACTTTATGCCGCACATGCTTGGCTGGTATTTGCTTACTTCCACTACAACCCTTGCCGATATGGAGTGGATGCTTGCACGTGCAGCTGGCTATCGCGCTGGCTTTGCGATGGTGGCCCGACCAAAGGATCTGCGTAAGAATCCTTTGACTCCTGCACTGCTTGACGCAATTCGTGAATGGGAACTTGCGCGAAACACCAACGCATTTAGCGAGGCACAGCGTAGAGCTTTACAAATCCCTTCGTTTGAATTTCATCTTGAGAAACTAGCTGAGAAGAAATGGAAATTATATCAATATGCTGGTAGCCCTGTCTTCACAAAAGAAAAAATCATTCGTCAGCCGGGTGAGCCGACTTACTCTACCTATAACTATGAACAAACCTGGCGCGAGCAACAACTTCAATTTCAATTAACTGTTTCTGCTGGTGATGGAACGGTGAGTGATTTAAAAATGCAGTTCGATAACTATTCCGAAGTGTTGATACCAACAGAACTCAACGCGGGCGATGTAATTGTGTGTGATGGCACCAGCAATCTAAAGATCTTTACGTCCAATGGATCATTACGCCAGCAAATAAAGCTTGTTAAGGACCTTCCGTTATTGAAGGCAGGAGCACATTCGATGAAAATTGATGGTGCGTTTGATGGAAACAATCCACCAAAAGTTGAAATTCGGATTAAGGGATTGATAAGTGTTGAGGATGTGGAGGCGAAGAAATAAGAAAGGATAGATACTAGATACTAGATGCTAGAGACTAGATACTAAAGCAATTCTATAACTGGATGTAAAACACTATGAAAAGAATCCTCCGTTTTTGTTTTCTGATTAGCGTGACAGCTACTTCACTTTTTGCACAACACCAGGAATATTTCCCTGATCCAAATCCAGTCATTCAAAAGAAACTTGAAGACTGGCGCGATCTGAAATTTGGATTGCTCATGCATTGGGGACCTTACAGCCAGTGGGGTATTGTAGAGAGCTGGAGTATTTGCCCCGAAGATGTAGGTTGGGCTGCGTGGGCATGGAAGAAAGGAGTAGCCGAAACCTATGAAGAGTATCTGAGAAAATATGAAGAGCTACCGCGCACGTTCAATCCGACCAAATTCAATCCTGAACAATGGGCAAAGGCTGCGAAAGAAGCAGGTATGAAGTACGTTGTGTTCACCACCAAGCATCACGATGGCTTCAATATGTTTGATACAAAATATTCTGATTATAAAATCACAGGTAAAGACGTTCCGTTTGCTGCCAATCCTCGCAGCGATGTAACGAAAGAAATCTTCAATGCTTTTCGCAAAGAAGGATTCTGGACAGGAGCCTATTTTTCAAAACCCGATTGGCACAATGAAAACTATTGGTGGAAACATTTTCCTCCTGCAGATCGCAATCCGAATTATTCGATTTCGAAATTCCCGGATCGCTGGAAAAATTTCGTTGACTTCACACACAATCAAATCAATGAACTCGCCAGCAACTATGGCAAGCTAGACATTCTCTGGCTCGATGGTGGCTGGGTAAGAAAGAAGACTGATGAAGAAGTGAAGGAGCAATTGCTTGAAGTGTACGAAGGCAGCAGGTATTCACGCAACCCTCAAAGTCAGGATATTAATATGGAAGGACTCGTGAAGGAAGTCAGAGCAAAGCAACCTGATTTGATTGTGGTAGATCGTGCGGTACCAGGTGTTCACCAAAATTACCTTACCCCTGAGCAACACATTCCCGATGAAGGCTTGCCTTATCCGTGGGAAACCTGCATGACCATGGCCAACAGTTGGAGCTATGTACCCAACGACAAATACAAATCAGCCGATGATCTGATTGAAAAACTCACTGACATTGTAAGCAAGGGCGGAAACTTTCTATTGAATATCGGCCCAAGCCCTGAAGGAGAATTTGACTCTGCAGCTTATGATCGACTGAAGAAAATCGGAGCCTGGATGCAAGTAAATGGTGAAGCCATCTACGGCACACGCATGTTCAGCAGTTACAAAGAAGGCGACAAGATTCGCTTTACACAAAAGAAAGACGGCAGCGCCAGATATATTTTCCTTTTTGATTTTCCGAAGAGCAAGTTACTCATCACCAAGATGTCTTTTTCAAAATCCACAAAAGTGAAGATGCTCGGCAGCGATCAGAATTTAAATTGGAAGCAGACCGACAAAGGAGTGCAGGTTAGTTTACCACCAGCGCTGGAGAAAAGAGGGAGTTATGTTTGGGTGTTAAAAGTGATGAATTGATTTAAAACTTTTCAATCACTACATTCATCTTAGGGTCAACCAACAAAACCAACTCCTATGATCTTAAGATTTTCGTTTTGGCTTGTGCTTTATGTAGTCTTTATCGGCTGTACGAAAAAGGATCAGGATAAAGTTCAGATCACTATTCATGGTGGTGAGCAAAATTCAGAAGTTAGACTTAGTATCGAGAAAAATCTGATTGACACGGTTCTTTTCAAATCGCAGACTGACTCACTTGGACAATGTAAAATAGAATTGAATCTGCATGAGCCGATGTTCGTTTTAATTCAGATCGGAAAGAAGTATGCAGAGCTGTATCTCGCCCCCGGATATGATTTAAATCTAATCGTTAAGTCAACCGTCTACACCACCCCCTTACAATTTTCAGGAACGGGAGCTGAAGTTAATAACTATGTATCATGGGTAAACTCCAACCAGGAAAAAATAAAGTGGGCGGGCGGCAGGGGATTATCCGCGTTGAATGAACAAGAGTTTTTGAAACGTTATGATTCACTGAAAGCCACCTTGCAAAACTTTCATGATCATTACTTCGATTCAATCCAACTTGATGATCAATTGAAGAAAATGCTTGAGGTCAAAAACAGAATAAAGCTTTCCGAAGCCGTACAGGAGTTTCAGTTTTATAAACAAAACAACGCGGCTAATGAGAAACGTGAAACAGAGGAAAAAGGAAAACAATATCTGGCAGCGCATATTATCAAGGAACTTGAGAACTTGCAGGATGAGATGCCTTTGGATACAACATTATTCTCCGAAGGTTTCGACTACAAGATACTGCTCACGTTTTATTGGCACAATAAAGTAAATTTACCTGCTGGCGAAATAATTGAAAATGGTAAAATAGAACGTGTACCGTTCATTACTCATTCGATTATCAAAAACGCAGACATTCCGGAAGGAATTCGTGAGTACTTACTTGCCTATAATTATCAAAATAGTCTGTTGTTGGTTGGCATCACCCCTGCAAGTGATTCCGCCTTTATGGATTTCAAAAAAACGTACGTCAACTCTAAGTACCTGCCTGCTCTAAACAGACGCTATGCAGAATGGCTAGCTTTATCACCTGGCAAACCTGCTCCTACTTTCACAGCAACAACTCTTGACGGAAAAGAAATTTCGCTCGCAGACCTGAAAGGCAAAATAGTTTACATCGATGTATGGGCCACTTGGTGTGGACCCTGTAAAGCTGAGATTCCGGCTTCGAAGGATTTGCAAAAAGTGTTTGAGAAGAATGATCAAGTAGTTTTTCTGAATGTTTCTGTCGATAGCCGCAAGAGCGACTGGGAAAAGTTTTTCAAGAACGATGAATCATGGAAAGGATTACACGTTATCATACCTTCCGAAAAAATCAATTCTCTTTATCAGACCTACAAACTCCATGGCGTACCAGATTACATATTAATTGATCAAGCGGGGAATATTGTAACCATAAAAGCTCCAAGGCCATCTACCGGACTGGTAGCTCAAGAAATCAATAAGCTTTTAAAGGAAAAAGTGTAAGACAACTACAAAAACAAAAAAAGCCGGTTCATCACCGGCTTTCCTTATTATTCTGTCCCTCAAAGTGAATATTACTATTTGACTACTTCTTCTTCACATCCGGAAGAAAATTCTTTTTCTTTTCAAGCAACGACTCCAAACCTTTTGAACTGAAATTTACATTCGCCTGATGTGTAGAGTTCATCGCCCAATCCTCAGTGCGCTTCCACGCTTGCACCGTGGCGAGGTTGCCGGCTGCTCCGTTGAATAGGATTACTGCTTGTGCGTTACCTGTCGATTTGAAATCATCAGCAAATGTTGTTGCATTTTTGTATTCCAACTGCGCGAGGTAGCCTTTCACTTTTACAGAGTCTGCTTCCTGGTCATTCACCCACCACTTCTTGTCTCGCTTCTCAACTACAAAACCGGAGTCTGCTGGATACGTGAACGTTACTTTGGTGATCATGTTTTGCTTCAAACGAAGAAATGCCTTATCGCGCCAGTCGTCATAGCTTTTGCTGAAAGTGGATTCCAGAAATCCTTCTACCGAATACACTTCATCTTCACCACTCAAGCGCACATAAGTAGAAATTGACTTTGGATTGAATTGCTGTTGCCCTGGTTGCATATCAAACTGCACCCGGCCGATACGCAAGTCCGCTACTACTTCACTGCCTTTCATGAATTTCACTTGTGTACTTGTATCGCCCACACTGTATTCTTTCCATTTCGTTTTCTTTTTGGAGACAAGTCGAATCGGCTTCAAATGCACAAACTGGCTAAGTGAACCGTTTACACTTCCTTGCTCTACATTCGAAGATTTGTTATCCGACTTCACAGTCCAGTTCTTGCCTTCCTTCACCAGGCGAATCTCTTTATTGAATTCTTTTGCCGTATAGATTTTGATCTCTGTAATCGCAGCCGTGTCTAATGTCACCAACTCCTTCGGCAAATTGCTCTCTCGTGACGAAGCACGAAACACTCGTGATAATCCATAAATAGCTACAAGTGCTACAAGGATGATGATCAGAATTTTGTTGTTTAACTTTTTCATATTAATTAATCACAATCAATTTCATATTGTCAATTAGTTCATCAAGCAACGTTCTTCGAAAATAGCGTGGTGCATCAAGCTCTTTCAGCACTACGCTCACATGCGCGGCCAAACTCTTTTCGCTCTTTCACAACTTCTGCTTGCGCATTCAATAGGCAGATAACGCTACGCGTTATCTGCACGAATTTTGTTCGCAGCCGCAGGCTGCGAACTTTCTTCTGCGCCCTGCGAATTTGGCAAAGGCTCTATACTCCATGTCGCGCAGCTTGCACTCATTTATGCCAAGGCTTAGCGCTCTTATCATTTAAGCCTCACTTCCATCTTCCACAATTTCTGCTCACGCATTCACGAGGCAGATAACGGTACGCGTTATCTGCATCAGTTTGGTCGTTCCGCACGCGGTACGAACTTTTTATTCGCACCTTCACATTGTGCAAGGCTCTGAACTTTGCATCCCATAGTTTGCACTCACCTGTGTTAAGGCTTAAGCTCTCATCATTTAAGCCTCACTTCCATCTTCCACAATTTCTGCTCACGCATTCACGAGGGATAACGGTACGCATTATCTGCATCAGTTTGTTCGTTCCGCACACGGGACGAACTTTCATTCGCGCCTTCAAATTGTGCAAAGGCTCTGAACTTCTTGTCGCACAGTTTGCACTCGCCTAGGCTTAGCGCTCTCACCAGTTAAGCCTCACTTCGAACTTCCACAATTTCTGGTCGCGCATTCACGATGCAGATAGCACTGCGCGTTATCTGCATCAGGTTTATTCGTTCCGCACACGGGACGAACTTTCATTCGCGCCTACAAATTGTGCAAAGGCTCTGAACTTCTTGTCGTGCAGTTTGCAGGCATCTGCGCCAAGGCCTAGTGCGCTCTCACCATTTAAGCCTCACTTCGATCTTGCACAATTCCTGCTCGCATACGTAAGAGGCAGATAACGCTGCGCGTTATCTGCAAGATGTTCGTTCGCAGCCGCAGGCTGCAAACTTTTCTTCCGCACGCCTGCAAGTTTTGCAATGGCTCTGAACTTCACCTCGTGCGGCTGGCATTCACCACGCCAACACTTAGCACTCTAACCATCATAACAAAGAACATAAACATCCGCTCCTTGACATCTGAACCCTAACACCTAAGTCCTAAGTCCTAAGTCCTAACACCCATGCCCCGAATACCCACTAAGCCTCATAATTCTCACTCATCCACTTATACCGCTTCATCTTATTTCGCTGCGAACGGTATACTCCGTATCCAATCGCGAGCAATACCGGTAAGAGGAAGTTTCCGTATTTCAACAACATCTTCGTTGAGTCTTCAAGTTGTTTGATGGGGCGAGTAGTTGCTCCTTTCGTGCGAAGGGCAATCAAACCGGTATCATCAGAGAGCCAATCGATGCCATTCACGAGCAGGCTCACGTTATCGGGTTGCAAGCGCTGTACGCGTTCACCACTACCGTTCACCGGAAAATCTCCATCGGCAACGATTACCATCTTGGAAGGAACATTGCCAGAAAGTTTTCCTTCCAGCACTCCCGCGATCACGAGGTTCTTCTGAGGAAGATCTGCTTCCGTCCATTCTTTTTGGATGTCGAAGTATTGTGGTGCTTTCAATGAGTTTGATTTTTCTGATGTGTAAGCAATCGGTACAAAACGTTTTGTACTATCGCCCACAAACTTTATCGTGCTTGCAAACTTCATCACGATCCCTTCCAGGCCACTTGTAATAGGATGGCTGGAAAAATTTGAAATCACCGGTAGGAAAGGGAAAGAGATTTGTTGCTGCAGCATTCCAAAACCGGTTTGTTGTTGCACAGTTACCGCTCCGCACTTGGCATCGATCACAAAATCATCTTCTACTTCTACTCCTTTTTCTTTCAGCCATTTTTCAAGCCCTGTGTTCACCGCAGTACCTGTAGCATTTTGAAGATTTCCTTCTACGCGGTTGATGCCCACAAAAATTCTTCCGCCCCGTTGCAAAAAGGTTTCAATCTTTTGAAAGTGTGAATAGGGAATCGAATCAGTCGGGCGAATGATGGCGAGTGTCTTGATGTTGGCGGGAATATCTGTTGAATCAGAAAGTTTTACATCCTGTGCATTGTAAAGAATGCTCAACTCTTCTGCAGCCTGCGGCATCTCATTGATACTTGCTTCACCATGACCAGTTAAAAATCCAATTGCAGGTTTTTCAGTCGCTGACAATTTCTTGATCGCAGTTGAGAGTGCATATTCCATCGCAGCTCCTGGCTGGATCACGGGAATGGTTTCTTTCTTGCCACCAAACGAAAGCTCGGCACCCAAAAATGCCTTCTGTTGCTTTGCCTGGTCTTTCTCACGCATGGTGATCATTACCGGCTGAATGCCGCTGCGCATCGCCTCTTGCTCGGTCTCAGGTTTTTCATTCGGGTCGATGAATTCGTACACCACTTTCCCATCCGAACGATTTGCATACTCCACCAATAACTCCTGAAACTCCGTGCGTGTCTGCGTAATGTTAGGCGGAAGGTTTTGTGAGAAGTACGCCTTCACCGTTACCGGATCCTCAAGACCATCGAGAATATCCTTGGTTGCCTGGCTCAGTGTGTATTCGTGATCTTCCGTCAGGTCGACACGAAAGTGAAATTCGTTGCTCACAAAGTTGAGCGCCACGATGATAAGGATGACGAGGCCTGTGCTGATAATTAATTTGTTTTGCATAATCAGTTAAGGTTTCGTTTAGTCAATGACAATTCAGACAAGATCAGGCCGATGACGATGATCGACAAAAAGTAAATCACATCGCGAGAGTCAAGCACACCACGTGAAATACTTTCATAGTGCGCTGACAAACTCAGTGTGTTGAAAATCTGCGCAAGCATACCCGTGAAGTTATCCGCCACCACACCAAAGATAATGTGAAAGAACAGCCCGATAAACAACGCGAGCAAGAAAGCAACAATCTGGTTGTTGGTAATACTGCTGGCGTACATACCGATGCTGATGTATGAAGCGCTGATCAAAATCAAACCGAGATAACCACACGCTACTTCGCCTTGATCAAGATTACCAATGTTGGCAAGCGTAATCACATAAGGCAGTGTGAACAACAATGCAACTGCTACAAGTCCAAGTGCAGCAAAGAATTTTCCCAACACTACTTGTCTGTCGGTGACAGGTTTTGTGAGCAGCCATTCAATCGTTCACGTCTTTCTTTCTTCCGCCAACATGCGCATAGTGAGTGCAGGTGCAAAGAAGAATAGCGTCCAGTAGGCAATACCGAAAAATCCACGCAGCGTAGCCTGGCCCATCATAAATATATCGTTGCCAAACATCCACGTAAAAAATCCGCTGAAGCCTAAGAACAACGTCAGCAAGATGTATGCGATCAGCGAATCAAAAAATGATTGCAGTTCGCGTGAAGCTATAATCCAAACAGCTCTCATAAATCAATTCATCGTTAAGTTTCTGAAAATATCTTCGAGGCGCGTCTCCAGCGGAGTGAGTTCGCTCAGTATCCAATTCTTCTCTACGCACAGTCTAAACACCTCGCGCTTGCTGCTCTGGCCCGTCTTGCTTTGCACTTCAAATCGGTTCATGGCCACATCGCTCAGTTCTACTTTATCAACACTCGATAGACTCTGCAACGCCTTTTGAATCTCTGCTGCACTGCCGTCTTCGATGCGCACTTTCAAAAGCTCGCTGCCAGTCGCCTGCTTGCGCAGCGTGTCACTCGTGCCATCCGCTACAATGCGGCCTTTGTTAATAATGAGAATGCGGTCGCAGGTAGCCTCCACTTCGGGCAAGATGTGCGTGCTCAGGATCACTGTCTTCTCTTTGCCTATATCGCGAATCAGTTTTCTGATCTCAACAATTTGGTTTGGGTCTAGACCGGTAGTCGGCTCATCGAGTACTAATATTTCAGGATCATGGATCATCGCTTGTGCAAGACCTACACGCTGGCGATAACCCTTCGAGAGCTCTCCTATTTTTTTGTGCTTCTCCGCGTTGAGGCCGCACTTGCTCACCATCAGGCGAATGCGCTCTTCGATTTTTGAATTCTCTACGCCTTGCAGTGCCGCACAGAAGCGCAGGTATTCAATCACTGGCATCTCCAGGTACAGCGGATTGTTTTCCTGCAGGTAGCCGATGTGGCGCTTGATCTCATCGCCCGACTCGCGCAGCGACTTGCCACCGATTTGAATATCACCTTCGCCCACTTGCAGGTAGCCGGTGATCATCTTCATGGTGGTAGTTTTGCCCGCCCCGTTGGGGCCCAGGAAGCCGAGGATCTCGCCCGTCTTCACTTCAAACGAAATGTTGTCCACCGCGCGCTGCGGCCCATATCGTTTGCTCAGGTTTTCTATTTTTATGTCCATGTTACTTTTTATTTATCTCACTGTCAGGCTAAGCCCAACATTGTCAAGCCGAGCCCACCTTTGTCAGGCTGAGCCTGCATTGTCAGGTTGAGGCTTGTATTGTCAGGCTGAGCCTGTCGAAGCCCTGACTTACATACACTTACCGCGACAGGCTCAGGCTGACACCGTGTATTTTTAAGCGGGGCAAAAATATATTTTTTTGTAAAAACCACGCAAGAGGGGCAGCCGGATTTCAAAAGGTTTTGGGCTGTTCTCACGTTGGTATCTCCGGTTTCAAAAGTAGATGAGCACTGCGCAACCAGCTTGCCCGGTGAAAAATATTTTAATTTCTTTTTGACAGGGGTAAACGGGGGGTGTGTCCGCAAGCTGTCTGCACCGAGTCTGCAGTGGTATTCTCAAATTAGCTCAAGTTGCAAGAAACCAGCAGACATACTGCGGATATCCTGCGGTCATCGTGCAAACATCCTGCGGACAAATAGCTTTGAAAGGCGGTTGGCATCTGTAAATAAGTGATAGCCAGAAGAGGTATTCAAAAGTTTTGGCGGCCTGCCCGAGTCGGTCACCGCAACATCCGCTATACTCCTCGCCCACGCCAAAATACCATGCAGGTGAGGGGTATCACACCTGCTGCTGGTCGGATTCGATTACATCATAAGATTTATTTCTAGCATCGGCAGAATTGGCTATTAACCTCTTAACACTGAACCGTATCATCATTTTGACAACAAGTTCTTAAAATCGAAATTTCTTAAATACAAATAAAGTCCTCAAATGACCACAGTGATTTTTCAAGCACATAAAGTCAATACCACGTTGTTCCAATAAATTGATTAGATTGAAAGGGCCAAGCGACAAACTTAAAAGCTGCAAACATGAAATTCCAAGCGATTGAAGTTATCTGGCGCCTTACCATGTTGTTTGTTTCAACAATCCTAAGTGCACAACCAGCATTGACCAACGACCAATTTATTGTGCTGGATGGGCACAAGACGCACTACCAGTCGGGAGGTAATGGGCCCGTCACAGTAGTTTTTGAAAGCGGTTATGGCGACAATCTCAGTTCGTGGAATAGCATTTACAGTGAGGTGGGTTCATTTGCAAAAGTGTTTCGCTACGATAGGGAAGGTCTTGGCTTATCAGAAAGTGTAGCACCTAATCAACAGCCCAAAGACTTCAAACAAATCGCGAGACGATTACACGAGCTTTTGAAAAGCGCTAGTATAAACCCTCCTTATGTTCTTACGGCCCATTCTTTCGGAGGAGAAGTGGCTCGCGCTTTTGCCACACTTTATCCTGATGAAGTGCAAGGGTTAGTATTGGTTGATGCGCAAAATGAATTTACCGGTAGTGACCTGACCCGTCAACAGAAAATAGACGATGAAGAAGTTAAGGAGATGGACAAAAAGATGAGCACCATGAATGGAACCGGCCGATATGCGGAATGGGAAATTGCGAAACGGGAATACATCAATGGCTACCTCGAGTTGTCTTCATTTGGTTTTTTGAATGTGCCTACTGTTATATTGGCAGCTGGAGGGGGTGGACTTAAGAACGGATTGTATAGGTTATATAAGGAAAAAATGAAAGAGCTTTCACAAGCCTACTACATTGAAGTGGCGAACAGCCACCACTATGTGCATATCTATGAGCCATTTGTGGTGATCGAAAATATCCGTAGGGTTGTGTTTTCATTCTTGGAGAAAAGTTTGAAAAATTCACTGCAGGAAAATGGTGTGGATTCATGTGTGGCATTGTTCATAAAATTGAGAACAATTTATCCGCGTGAATATGTTTTGGAAAGATACCTCAACAGGTTCGGCAGTGAAGAACTTAACCTTGGTCATGTGCAGGAAGCCATAAAACTATTCACATTGAATGCAGAAACTTTTCCTCAAAGCAGTAATGCATTTGAAAGTCTTGCAGATGCCTATCTCAAGGCTGGAAATAAAAGTGAAGCGGCTACCAATTACAAAAAGTCACTCGCCCTTAATCCTGAAAATTTTTACGCGCAAGATCAGCTCAGGAAATTAAGATAATCCCAATAAGTTGAAGCTCGTTTGCAACCGAGTGTCAATCCACGCTTGCCCTTACAAATGAAAGACGAAAATAATCTAATTTCAAAATTCAAATTCTTAAACACAGATAAAGGTTTCTCAAACCCAGAGACAATCTAAGATGAGACGGTTTATGAGAAGGGAGTTGCTTTCCGAAAAAATAGTTTAATCATTGAGATCACCAATTCGTCTCATCCCGCAGACTACGGATTTGAAATCAACATCAGGTCAGGTAAAAAAGACAAGCCAACCCTGATTTTCTCCAAGAGCAGAGAAACGCAAGACAAAGAATCAAACTACCTTGACGAAGCAGTCGAAAAAGTGAAAAGAATTAACCGAAGCACCTTAGCAAGATGAAAATGCCCCATGAGATGCTTGGCTATTCACAGATTGAATAACTCAGTGTATTTGTGTCTTTCCTGTATGCCTTTATTGTTGCTGAGTTTTTTACAGGCTGGGGGCGCATGTTACGCAATCGTAATTCAATTGTATTTGATTTCGGCCACATGCTTTACTCTGTAATATTTTTTTCTAATCATGATTTTAAATTGGTTTGCCCTCTGGGCGCAGATGGCATTTCTGGTGAAAGGTTTTTTATTTTATTCTGGTTTGTCTGCCTATTGTACTTGCCTACTTTGCCGCGGTTCTAATGTTCCCTGATTTTGATAAAGAGCGTGATTTACAGAATTACTTTCTTAATAATTTCAAGGCCACAGGTATAACGATGGCGTCATTCATCCTTGTTAACCTAATCATAGCGCTTGCCTTGGGAAGCAGTACATTTTGGTCAGGCACGACAGCCGTGCGTATTTTTAATTCGGTGATTTTGTTTATAATATCATTTCTTAACCTGAAGAAATGGATAATACCGATGGGATTAATCATAGCAATAATTTTAGTCGCTGGGATTATCAATTTTGTGATCGAAGGATAAC
>CAZNCO010000001.1:0-42088 GCA_964571345.1 uncultured Ohtaekwangia sp. | reverse complement strand
CATCGGCATAGTAAAAAGGAACGGGCAATTGGTTTTCGTGTCTGAATTTGTCGATTGTTTCTTCGCTCGAAGCAGTGAGAATAAAACAATCCACTTTTCCTTCGAGGCCTTTTACAAGGTTACGAATAGCTTCTACGTTCTTCGTTGAAGCCTTGTCTGCGTTGAAGATTACGATCAAAAGCCGATTGCCCTCAAAAGTGTATTGCATCTTATCTTCGCCATCAGGACTTGTTACACTATAGTCGGTAATTTTTGGTTTGATCCTGTCTTCATTTAAAACCCTTGATGAAACGTATTGATATGTAGTATCAGTAAGATATTTTTCAGAAGTGATCTCCTTGCCGTCTTTTTTGAAAACATATTCAATAATCGGAGACTCCGTTGGTTTCATCTGAGTGGGGATATGATTGCCAACTTTGTAAGCTCGAAAATCAATAAATGGTAAGTGATTAACCGCATGAATGCCTAAATACAAACTCACAGCAGCAACCACTATAATTACAGCATTGCCTTCGCGAGTACGCAAAACAGGAGTGTAACTATGTTTATACCAAAATAAGTGTGCTACAAAAACCATGAGAATAATATCCTTAGTGAAAGACTCCCAGGGTGTAAGCTTAATCGCATCTCCAAAGCATCCGCAGTCGGTCACTTTGTTGAAATAGGCTGAGTAAAACGTAAGAAAAGTGAAAAATGTCATCAATAACAAAAGCGTCCAGCCGGCCCATTTCATTCTCCAGAAAAGAAGGATGGCCACTCCCAGCGCAACTTCTAATACAATCATCACCATTCCAATCTCCAACGCCCACGGAATGAAGTGGTGGAAAAATGAACCAAAGTCATCCGCGAATACCTCAAAGTATTCTTCCATTTTTATTTGTGTGCCGATGGGATCGTTGAGTTTAATCAGCCCCGAGAAAATGAAGAGCCCACCTACAAAGAAGCGCGAGAATTGATCGATGATTTTTTGCATAGTTAAATCTTGGATACTGGATACTCGATTGTGGATTTAGTATCCAGTATCTTATTTTAGTTTAATCAAACAGAACACAGAATAATTAATCATATCCTGGTAATTCGCCTTCACGCCTTCGCTCACTAAAGTCTTACCTTGATTATCTTCAATTTGTTTTGTGCGGAGGAGTTTCATCAGGATGATATCAGTCATTGAGCTTATACGCATATCGCGCCAAGCTTCATCATAGTCGTGGTTTTTGTTTTGCAACAAATCAAAAGTTTCGTTCGCAAATTTGTCGTAGAGTGGTTCTACTTCGCCTACGGACAATTCTGTTTTAGCAGATTCGCCCAGCTCCATCTGAATCATGGCAATGATGCAGTAGTTGATGATGCCGATAAATTCATCTTTAATTCCATCTTCTACCTTCTGAACCCCTTTTTGCTGAATGCTGCGGATGCGTTGCGCCTTGATATAAATCTGGTCTGTTATCGATGGCAGGCGGAGTATTCGCCAAGCTGTGCCATAGTCGTGAGTCTTTTTAGCAAACAGGGCTTTGCATCCCGCAACGACCTCTTTATATTCGTGAGCAGTTTTTTCGTTCATAAAGGATGCAAAGTAAAATATTTTCGACCAACAAAACACTGAATGTGGCAGGAAGGCTCATCGATCTTTCGATCCCTAAAGTCATGGGCATCCTGAATGTAACGCCCGACAGCTTTTATGATGGAAAGAAATTTGTTGCTCCCGCTGACATTTTGAGCCAAGCCGAAAAAATGTTAAACGAAGGCGCTGATTTTATTGATGTTGGCGGTTATTCTTCTCGCCCGGGCGCTGAAAACATTTCTGTGGAAGAAGAGATAGCCCGCGTTGTTCCTGCTATTGAATTAATTGTTAAAAATTTCCCAACAGTTTTTATTTCCATAGACACTTTTCGATCTTAAGTAGCAAGAAGGGCAATTTATGCTGGAGCACACATCATAAATGATATTTCCGGAGGGGATCTGGATGCGGCAATGTTTGAGACGGTGGCTGCGTTAAAAACACCCTATGTGCTCATGCACATGAAGGGCACGCCTCAAACAATGACTCAGCAAGCTTCCTACGAGCACCTGCTGTTGGAAATAATTTCTTCTTTGCAAACAAAAATCAATAAGCTGCACCAGTTAGGTGTAAAAGATATTATTGTAGACCCTGGTTTTGGCTTTGCGAAAAACATCGATCAAAATTTTGAGCTGCTTAGTAAACTTGATCAGCTTAAGATTTTAGGTAGACCAATATTAGCTGGTCTTTCAAGAAAGTCGATGATCTGGAAAACACTTAAGATGTTACCCGAACAAGCTTTGAATGGAACCACTACACTGAATACAATCGCGCTTCTAAAAGGTGCTTCTATCCTTCGGGTTCACGATGTGAAAGAAGCAAAAGAAGTAATTTCTTTAGTTAGCCACCTCAATCAATAATTAGCATTTGTTCAATTGATAATTGTTTATTACCAACCTACCTTTGGATTATGATTTTCGCTTTTCGTATAGGGTTTCTGGAAGTAGGGTGGGTTGACTTTGTCGATGTTGGCCTTGTGGCTATTTTGCTATACCAGGTGTACAAGCTCATTCGCGGAAGTATAGCAGTTAATATTTTTTTAGGTATCCTTTCTTTGTATCTGGTCTATTTGATAGTTCGTGCGGCTCAGATGGAGCTACTGGCTACCATCCTCGGGCAGTTTATGGGCGTAGGTGTTTTAGCCATGATCATTTTGTTCCAACCTGAGATCAGAAAATTTTTATTATTGATAGGAAGAAGTGCAGAATTCAATCGCGATGGTATTTTTAAATCTTTCAGCAACTGGCGTGAAGACCATGAAGATTTTGATATTCATCAGGTGATCGATGCTGCCAAAACTTTAAAAGCCACACGCACGGGTGCGCTGATTGTCTTTTCAAGAGATGTGGAATTGAAGTTTTATATTGAAACGGGCGACCCATTGGATGCAGAAGTTTCGAAGCGTCTTTTGCTTTCGATTTTCAACAAACATTCTCCACTTCACGATGGTGCAGTCATTTTATACAAAGGGAGAATAAAAGCTGCACGTTGCGTATTACCCGTGAGTGAAAATGATCATCTGCCTGCCCATTTTGGATTACGTCACCGCTCGGCTGTAGGCATGAGTGAGGTAACAGATACGTTGGTGATGGCGATATCGGAGGAAACAGGAAGATTAATTCTTGCCCGAAATGGTAAATATCTGCGCGCGCTAAAGCTAAAGCAGGTGGAACAAAAAATCATCGAATATCTCCATAATACAGAACCTCAAAATTGGGAAGTTGTTCCTGCGGAGCCCGAAGAAACGCAAGAATTAAAAGCGTGAGTTTTTCCGGCTGATGGAGTCAACCTGCTTACGTTCTGATTCTAAAAAAGAAATCATCTAGCCGGATTTTATTTTTTTCTAAAAATCACCATATTAGTTTAAACAAATAATTTATCTCCTATGAAAAAAATTTTCGTTGTCTTTTTCGTGCTGATGGTTGCGTTTGCTTTCAAGGGAAAAGCACAAACTGTTTATGCATCAGCAAAAGGTGAGAAGTATCACACAGCCGACTGCAAACTCTCTGGCGATGCCGATGGCATGACACTCGATGCTGCGAAAAAAGCAGGCAAAGGTCCTTGCGGAGTATGTAAACCGGATGAGCATCTCAAGGATAAAATGTCTCAATGCACAGGCAAAACCAAAGATGGCACTCGTTGCAAAAGAATGACAGCGAGCAAAAATGGCAAATGCTTCCAACACAAAGACAGTTGATGGAACGCAGCAAAATTCACTCACAAGGGCCAACCTTTTCACGCATTATTGCAGGTGCCTGGCGCTGGAATCTTTCTACGCAGGCGGTGGAGAGGTTGGCTCTCACTGCTTTGGACAGTGGCATTACCACTTTTGATCATGCCGATATCTATGGCGATCACAGTAACGAAGAAATTTTCGGAAATGTATTCAAAAACAATTCTTCGCTGCGCGACAAAATGGAACTTGTAACGAAATGTGGTATCAAGTTTCAATCGGCCAAACGCCCGCAGACATGGGTAAAGCATTACGATACCTCAAAGGAGCACATTATTTGGTCTGCAGAGAATTCGCTGAAGATGCTCAGCACAGATCGTATCGATTTGCTATTGATTCATCGCCCTGATCCATTGCTCAATCCACTCGAAGTAGCCGAGGCATTTTCAAAATTGAAGGAAGATGGCAAGGTGCTTCATTTTGGAGTTTCCAATTTCACTACTTCACAATTTCGATTACTACAAAAGTATTTGTCGTTTCCGCTAGTTAGCAATCAGATTGAAATTTCTCTATCGTGTTATCAGCCATTGTTCGATGGCAGTCTTGATTATCTGTATGAACAAGGAATTTCTGCCATGGCATGGTCGCCACTCGGTGGCGGTAAATTGATGGTAGATGAGCGCGATATGTTCAGCAAAGCTTCTAAATACAATGCTACTTACAGCCAACTGGCAATTGCATGGTTGCTGAAACATCCTTCTAAAATTTTCCCCGTGATAGGCACTACGCAACCTGAACGAGTAGCAGAAGCTGCCAACGCTATCAAGTTCAATCTCGACAAACAGGACTGGTTTGAAATGCTGAAGTGGTCGATGGGGAAGGAGATGCCCTAGGTTTTTTTGGATAATTATTTTTTGGATAGCGGTGGAATTGACGGATTTTATCTTTCGTCTTTAGCTGAAAAAATTCAAATCAAACACCAACAAAAACTCCGTCCTCACTTTCTTTAACCGGAAAACATTCGAGGTCGGTGCTCCGCTGTTGGCATTCTCGTCCTGTTCTCAGATTGAATCGATAGCCGTGCCACGGGCAAATCACCTCGCCCAGATAATTAATGCTTCCCTTACTTAAAGATTCTCCATTGTGCGTGCACTTATCCTGAACGGCCAGAATTTTTCCATCGGTCCGGACGAGGCAGATCCGCTTGCCGCGAATGATCAACAATTTCGGTACGTTTTCCGCCAAAACAGAAATTGCTTCATCTGTATTCTGAAATATTTTTATCCAATCCATTTTGGTTTATCTTCGATTGAAAATCTTCTTTAAAGGTATGTGCAAAAAATTAATTTTCTTTTTTATAATTCTAATCTCCCTTTCATCTCAAGCTCAAAACATTTCTAAGATTCAAGGCAGAGTTGAGAAGGCCGTGAAAGAGATTGAGCCACAATTGATCGAGTGGCGCAGAAAGTTTCATCAGAATCCGGAACTCTCCAACCGCGAAAGTCAAACCGGAGCTTTCATTGCCGAGTATCTTAAATCATTGGGAATGGAAGTAATGTATCCTGTATCAAAGACGGGCGTAGTTGGACTATTAAATAGTTCAAAGCCTGGCCCGGTGGTTGCGTTGCGTGCCGATATGGATGGACTACCTCTGGTTGAACAAAATTCTTTGCCATTTGCATCGAAAGTGAAGGCTACGATGAGTGGCCAGGAAGTAGGCGTAATGCATGCGTGCGGTCATGATGCGCACATGTCTATCCTAATGGCGGTGGCAAAAATTCTCAGCGAAAATAAATCTGATTTGAAAGGCGCTATAAAATTCATTTTTCAACCGGCTGAAGAAGGAGTGAGTGCAACAGAAAGCCCTGCTGGAGCAGAGCTGATGGTAAAAGAGGGTGTGCTGGAAAACCCGAAAGTATCAGCAATTTTTGGTTTGCATATTCAATCTCTCATGCCATCGGGAACTTTGAACTATAGATCGGGTCCGCTGATGGCTGCAGTCGATGGTTTCGATATCAAAGTGAAAGCGAAAGGCGCGCATGGTGCAACTCCGTGGGAGGGAATTGATCCCGTAGTTGTAGGAAGCCAGATTGTAAATAGTCTTCAAACTATTGTGAGCCGGCAAAGTGAATTAACAAAATCGCCTGTGGTAGTTACTGTTGGAAGTTTTCACGCAGGTGTCCGCAGGAATATTATTGCCGATGAAGCGTATCTGCAGGGAACGATCCGCACGTTCGATCCTGAGATGCAAAGGAAAGTGCACGAAAAAATAAAACTAACAGCAACAAAGATCGCTGAGGCTTCCGGAGCCGAAGCAGAGGTTTCAATTCAGATCATGTACCCTGCTACTATCAATGATGTCGCGCTTACGGAGAAATCTGTTGCAAGTTTGGTGAAAGCAGCGGGGAAGGATAAAGTGATTGAAACTACGCTTGCTACAATGGCTGAGGATTTTTCTTTCTATCAACAAAAGGTGCCAGGCTTCTTTTTCTTTTTAGGCGCATACCCTGCCGAAATGAATTTGCAGCGAAAGCCCACGCATCATACAGTTGATTTCATGATCGATGAAAATTCTTTCAAAACCGGGGTAAGTGCTTTGTTGAATCTGACTCTGGATTATCTGGCGAAAGCAAAATAGTAATTGGTTGTTAGATGTTAGTTATTAGTTGTTAGAAAATCCATTCACTAATAACAAACAAATATCAACTACTTTTGATACTTCCAATTCCTTCCTTTGCCTTCGGTAATCCATTCAATCGCCTGCGCAATCCGTTTGTTGCGGGTCTCCTCTGTTTTCGCCTCTTCAAACCATTGAATGTATTCTTTGCGATGAGAGTAGGCAAACTCCTCAAATACTTTCTCAGCGATTTTATTTTTCTTCAATGCTTTTGCGAAATACTCAGGGGTTTCAATGGTCTTGGAACCTTTTGGTGTAACCGTGACTTTGCGTTTCACGCCATTGTCGTTAAGCTCAGCTGCTTGCTTGATGAAGTCGAGCAGAATTTTATCAGCTGGCAGATCTTTCAATGATGTAATGCGGTCAAAGTTTCCCATGCCACCACGTTCGGCAACCTGTAAAATCTTTTTCGGATCATTCATCATTGCCGCATTCCAAAAACCAATTGAGCAATGCTGTTTGAAAGCAGCCATATTGCAAAGCACGCCTTTGTAATCAAAATTTGGGAAACCCCACTTGATCACTTCTTCCACTTCAGGACAGGCTTTGTGAACCAGCTCACGGAAGTGGATAAGGATGGGTTGCGCAAAGTCAGCCGACTTAGCGATGTAGGCATCTACTTTTTTGTCTCGTTTTCCCATATTCGAAATTAATAAAATGCATCCTCAATGTGTACAATCTCCCGCTCTCCTCTTATCTCTCGAATGGAGACAATGTCAAAGCGCACATTGCCTTGCCAGTTTTGTTGATAAGTATATTCTTCTGCCCCGGTAACAATATTTTTAACTTTCTTGTAGTCGACAAAGTTTTCGGGATATCCGTATGCATCGGAGCTGCGCATTTTTACCTCGACAAAAATCAGCCAGTTGTTTTTCTTTACTATCAAGTCAATCTCTAGCCGTTTGTGCCGGTAGTTTCGCTCTATAATTTCAAACCCTTTTTTCTTCAGATAGTCTGCGGCCAGATCTTCACCTTCCTTACCTTTTTTTATTTTATCGCTCACCTGTTTTGTTTTACCTTTGATCACTAAAGTTAATAAGAATGAAGAAACTGATTGAGGGGTTTACACAGCAGCTGGCACATGCCTTAAAAGTCGGGCAGGCAGTTGATCTGGTGCGCCCCGGCAGCGATATACGCAACATTCTCATCACAGGCATGGGCGGTTCAGGTATTGGTGCCAACCTGGTGGAGTCGCTTACGTTTGGTCGCGTGCCCATTCCAATTACTGTTTCTAAGGGTTACAACATCCCACAGTTTGTGAGTCCGCACACACTTTTCATTGCGTGCTCATACGGTGGCGATACGGAAGAGACGCTGACCTCCGTGCATAAAGGAATGTTGAAACGTGCGCATATCATTTGCATCACCTCAGGGGGAAAGCTGCTGGAAATGGCGAAAGAATATAATCTCTTTTACATCCAACTGCCGGGGGGATCAAGCAGCCCGCGTGCACAGCTCGGTTATACTTTGGTTTCATTGTTATCGGCTCTATATCATACCAATCTAATCGGTGCGGCTTTTATTAAGGAAACCGAAAATGCAATTGAGTATTTGGATCGTGGGGAGAAAGCAATCCAGTCGGAAGCAGAATTGATTGCAAAAAAACTACGCGGCAAACTTCCTGTGATTTATTGTGATGAAAGATTGAAAGCGATGGCCATCCGTTTTCAAAATCAGATCAATGAGAATGCCAAGCAAATAGCGCATGTGAATACGTTCCCTGAAATGAACTACAACGAGATTGAAGGCTGGCGTTTTCCGGAAAATATTTTGCCACAACTGCAAGTTGTTTACTTGTATTCAGATCACGATCATGAGCGCGTGGAGAAGAGGATGGAAATCTGTCGTGACATTTTTGAGAAGAGATCTAATCCGATTATCGATATTGTGGCGGAGGGAGCCTCGCTACTCGAACAGTATTATTACCTGATTCATTTGACCGATTGGATTTCATACTATCTAGCAAAAGAGAATGGCGTTGATCCTGATTCGGAAGAGGCGGTTGATTTTGTAAAAGGAGAAATGGCGAAATTGAAGTGAAACCATTTACAAGCAGAACAAGTTTATGAATGGTGCACGTCACAATGAATAGAAATCTCCACAAGCAAACCTCCTACGCTGATCTCGGCTTGATAGACTATCAAAAAGCCTGGGATTATCAAACTGAGTTGTTCAACAAAACTCTTGCGATAAAGTCTGTAAACAGAAATCTTACTGACAGCGAACAACAGCTAACCAATAATTATCTTTTGTTTTGCGAGCACCCTCATGTGTTTACACTGGGCAAAAGCGGGGAAGAAAAAAATCTTGTGATTAAAAAAGAAGACCTTGCTTCCATTCACGCAAGCTATTATCACATCAACCGCGGAGGCGATATTACTTATCACGGACCTGGCCAGATTGTTGCCTACCCGGTAATTGACCTGGAGAATTTCTTCACGGATATTCATAAGTACATGCGCTTGCTGGAAGAAGCAGTGATACAAACCATTGAAGAATTTGGAATCAAAGGAGGGAGAATTCAAGGACTTACGGGTGTGTGGGTAAATTCCGAAGACCCTATCAATGCAAGAAAGATTTGCGCCATGGGCGTGAAAACAAGCCGCTGGGTAACCATGCACGGCCTGGCATTGAATGTAAATACCGACTTATCCTACTTCAACTACATTGTACCCTGCGGCATCACTGACAAGGAGGTGACGTCCATGCAGAAAGAATTGAACTACAAAATTGACATGGAGAAAGTAAAGGATATTTTAAAAAATAAATTAGCATCTCTTTTTGAGATGGAGTTAATTGTATGAAGAAAGACATCGAAATACCGGAAGTGAAAAATGTAACGGTTTGTATTGTGCGTCAAAAGAATATTCTCAATCAGGATGAATGGAAAGTGTATTTGATTAACAACAATGAATTCTCTATTGAAAATACTTTAGTCGCAAGCAGCGGCTATGGTGAAAAAGATGGAGAGGCACAGCGTACTTCTACCCTACGTCACTTTTTGGAAACTGTTCCTGCCAAAGGCTTTGCCGTGGTTGAATCGATTGATCCAAAAGTATTTCATCTCAACAATGAATATTGGGTGAGTTATTATGTTGGGTCTCAGATTTATGACAAGCGCTTCGTGTTCGTACCGGATTCTATTTGTGAAGCCAATCTCACTTACATTAAAGAAATTGACATGGAGGGAGTCCTTCATTCTTAAAGCAATAATTCTTTTCTTTCTTCGTCACCCAAAATAAAACCCATGCAAACTGTCCTCGGAGCGAACGGAGTAATTGCCCGTGAGCTATCTAAAAACCTTATTTCTTATACCACAAATATTCGGCAGGTAAGCCGCAATCCAAAAAAAGTAAACAATACCGACCAACTTTTTTCGGCAGACTTGCTTGACTATGCTCAGGTAGAAAAAGCCGTTGCCGGAAGTGAAGTTGTCTACCTGTTAGCGGGCTTGGTTTACAACATCAAAATCTGGCAAGACCAGTGGCCTAAAGTGATGCGCAACGTGCTGGATGCTTGCAAAAAGCATAATAGCAAGCTTGTATTCTTTGACAACGTATACTCCTATGGACTTGTTCACGGAACGATGACAGAGAACACACCCTTCAACCCGGTTAGCAAGAAAGGAGAAGTTCGGGCAAAAATAGCAACCATGCTATTGGATGAAGTGAACGCAAAAAATCTTAACGCTATGATTGTGCGTGCTGCCGATTTCTATGGGCCGAGCGCTGCGCTGGGAATTGGCAATGTAATGATCACAGAAAAAGTGAAGGCAAAGCAGACTCCGCAGTGGATTGGAAACCCAAAGAGAATCCATTCACTCACTTACACCCCCGATGCCGGAAAGACAGTGGCAATGTTGGGAAATACGCCCACGGCATACAATCAGACATGGCACGCTTTAACCAGTAAAGAAAAAATTACGGCAGAAGAATTTGCCAGGCTGGCTTGTGAATTAGGCAACCGATCTTATAAAATTCAGGCTATACCAAAATTTGGAGTTCGGCTGGTAGGACTTTTCATTCCGGTATTGCGTGAGTTCATAGAAATGATGTATCAATATGAGCAGGACTACATTTTTGATAGTTCAAAGTTTGAAAAGGCATTCAATCAAACGGCCACTTCTTACAAAGATGGAATTGCCGAAACGCTAAAATAAAAAGTGCCACTGCCGGCAAGCAGTGGCACACACTTAAACCCCCTCACACCAAACTATCTTTAATACCAGGTTCTTCGTCTTCCGTAAGGCGCACTGGCAATTTGTATCAGCGCCAATTTCCTCATAAATCGTTTTTTGAAAGTGACAGCTTTTTGGCAAGAGTTGACTTTCAAAGCTGTGCCCGCTGGCTCTTTCACCGTTTGTGCATGAGCGAATTCTTTGCATACCAACAGCAGAATAATGATCATCACAAAAATTGAAAGAGACGCAACTTTTTTCATACCCGATTTTTGCGTTTAGACAACCCGACTGGCGCCAGGGTTTAACAGCCACTTAACATTTTTTTCTAACCGAACTGCCCTCTAAATCGTATTTTTACTCATATCGTTAATTTTCCTTTAATCTCTAACGATGACAAAAACGAACATGACCAAATATTTATTGCCTGCACTATTCCTTCTCAGCGGCAGCTTTTCCTTTGCACAGGAAAAACCGCTTGAAATGAAAATGGATTTTGAAGAATACGATCCGCCTTCATCACTCAAGGTAGACGAGCATATTTTGAGGAAGGCCAAATTTCCTTTCATTGATATTCACAATCATCAGGGCGTGATGGGAGCCACTGAACTGAAAGAGTTGGTTTCGAAAATGGATCAACTCAATATGGCCGTGATGAATAATTTGAGTGGCAAAGGGTTTCCATTCAGCAATGAAAGGCTCACCGGCTCCTTGAAGAGCATCAGCGAAAATTATCCTAAGCGCTTTACTCTTTTCACCAATGTAGACTTCAGTAACATTGATGATCCAAATTGGTCTGCAAATGCTGCGAAGCAATTGGAAGAAGATGTGAAAGCTGGCGCAATGGGCCTCAAGATTTATAAGAGCCTGGGCCTGCAATACAAAGACAAAAATGGAAACAGGATTGCCGTTGACGATCCGCGCATTGATCCGGTGTGGGCTAAGTGTGGCGAATTAGGAATTCCTGTATTGATTCATGCTGCCGATCCAAAACAATTCTGGCAGCCGATCGACAAAAACAATGAGCGGTGGCTGGAACTCAAGCTTCACCCCAGGCGCAGATATGATGAAACGTATGCACCTTGGGAAAAAATTATTGCTGAGCAGCACAATATTTTCAAAAAACATCCTCAGACAAAATTTATCAATGCACACCTGGGTTGGTATGGAAACGATTTGAAAAAGCTGGGCGAATTAATGGACCAATATCCAAACATGTATACGGAGATTGGTGCCGTGATTGCAGAATTAGGTCGCCAGCCACGAGCGGCAAAAGCTTTCTTGACAAAATACCAGGATCGTGTTTTGTTTGGAAAAGACAGCTGGGTACCCGAAGAATATGTAACGTATTTCAGGGTGCTTGAAAGTGAAGATGAATATTTCCCTTATCATAAACGGTACCACGCATTCTGGCGGATGTATGGCATTGGCTTGCCGGATGAAGTGCTCAAGAAAATTTATTACAAAAACGCACTCACACTTTTACCAAAAATTGATAAGAGTCTCTTTCCAAAATAGTCATGCGCTTTCTTCGGAGTTTGAAATATGCTTTTCGTGGAATTGCTCTGGCGGTGCGCGGAGGTAACTTCAAAATTCAACTTGCGTGCGCTGTCTTGATTAGTCTTGCGGGATGGTATTTTCAAATTTCATCGAATGAATGGTTGGTAATTTTAGTCTGCATTGGTACGGTTCTTTCAGCAGAAGCGTTTAATACAGCTATCGAAAAACTTGCCGATTTTATTCATCCTCAGCAAAATGAAAAAATTGGGCAAATAAAAGATCTTGCCGCGGGAGCTGTTTTGATTCTCGCAATTATCTCATTGGGTATTGCTGGTCTTATTTTTATCCCGAGAATTTTTTGAGGATGAACTAACCCTGTAGTCATCTATAAAGTCTGTAGTGTATATTTGGCCTTTGTTTAAAATAATTCAATAACTTCTCTAAAAGTATGCGGTTTCTGTTTATTCCTTTCGTCTTTCTGATGGCTACTGCCACCCTCGCTCAATCTAAAAAGGATCTTGAGGCACAGGTAAAGAAACTACAAGCTGAAATAGCTGAATTAAAAAAACCGAAGGCAGTGCTATTGAATACGCAAAACCAAAAAGCTGGCTATGCAATGGGTGTACTGTTTGCCAACAACATCAAAAGTCAGGGCGGAGATTCACTAGACGTTGAAACAATGGTTGCAGCTGTGCGAGATGTTTTCGGAAAAAAGACTTTACAAATTGAACAGCAGGCCTGCATGCCGATTGTTCAGGGCTTCATGCAACAGGCTTTCGAAAGGAAAACGGCTCGTGCGAAAGATGAGGGTAAAGAATTTCTGGAAAGCAACAAAACAAAGGAAGGGGTTCAGGTAACCGCGAGTGGACTGCAATACAAAGTACTTGCCAGAGGTAATGGAAATGCACCTACAGCTACAAGCAACGTGACTGTGCATTACACCGGCAAACTGATTGATGGAACCGTGTTCGATAGTTCTGTTCAGCGCGGGCAACCTGCCAGCTTTGGTCTTAATCAAGTGATCAGCGGATGGACAGAAGGACTTCAGTTAATGAAGGAAGGTGATAAATTTATGCTATTCATTCCTTACAACCTTGGTTATGGCGAGCGCGGTTCCGGTGCACAAATTCCACCATACTCAACTTTAATTTTTGAGGTAGAGTTGATAAAGGTGAATTAATTTTTTCTCCTTTACAGACCTTAGGAGATCAACCAAATGCGTTCCTGGCCTTAGGTAAGCTAGCGGCTTTAATTCAAGCCCTCTGCATAAATTGATGCATTTCAGGACGAAGCATTAAGGAGCGTATCCTGACAATTTACTCACCATTTACTCACTGTCAGGAAAAGAGAAAGTCCTGCAGTTTTGTCATGGTGGTAAATTCATTAGAATAAACACCAACTGCATTCCAACCTTCCGGCAGCGCTCACGGTCAAATCCGGAAAGAGAACTGATCTATGAAGAAGCTGAGATGGATAATAGCCGGCATTATAATAGCGATCGCCTCGGCAGCGATGTTGACTTCCTGCGAATACAATCAATGGTCGTACACAGAGAATCCGGGAGAAGGGCAACCGTACTACGATTATTTTGTTTTCGGTCACACGGGCGCATTTTGCAACAGATGCGATGTGGTTTGTAAAATTGAAAATGGAAAACTATACGGAGCCATCAACCAAATCATGGTAAACTCAGACTCAGCCAAAATGATTTTGCTGCCTGACAGTGTTTACCAGAAAGTAAAAGACTTACCCTCACAACTTCCCAATCAAATTTTCTCAGAAGCCACTGAAACGATTGGCTCTTACTGGCCAGACGCAGGCCATTATTACATAAAAGTAAAAGCCAATGGAAATGAACGCCACTGGTATATCGAAGCAGGAAATAACCCGGCTTATCTAAACAACTTCGTAACGAAGTTGAGCGATGCGATTAATGAGTTGAGAAAATAACTAACAGATTCTCGTAATTGACAAGGCGATTGTCCTAAGGTCAAAAATCCGAAAGCCACGTACATCAATATGACTCTTTAAAGCAAAAAAAGGATTGCGTCTCTGCAGTCCTTTTCAAAACTAGTATTGAAAATTTTCTAAATCGAAAGACTCAATGCTCCTTGCTCTTTCGCTTCAAGATTAGTTTGTCCCATCAGGTATTGATCTACCGCACGCGCGGCTTCGCGACCTTCACTGATCGCCCATACTACCAGGCTTTGTCCTCTGCGCATATCGCCAGCAGCAAACACACCTTCTACGGAAGTTTGATATTTGCTGCACTTCACATTACCGCGATCGTCATAGTCAACGGCTAATTGATCGAGCAAGCCTTCGTGCTGCGGATGCAGGAAGCCCATCGCAAGTAATGCAAGTTCACAAGGGATTTCTCTTTCGGTACCTTTTACTTCTGTGAATTTATTTCCCTGCCACTCTACTTCAACGATCTTCAATGCCTTTAAATTCCCTTTGTCGTCACCCACAAATTCTTTTGTAACAATGCTCCAGCTTCTGTCGCATCCTTCTTCGTGCGAAGTGGAGGTGCGCAAGATCATCGGCCAGTTCGGCCATGGCATTTGTGGCGTTCTGTCTTTTGGCGGCTTTGATAAAATCTCGATTTGACTTACTGACTTTGCACCATGTCTATTGCTTGTGCCCACGCAATCAGAGCCTGTATCGCCACCGCCAATCACCACCACATTTTTTCCCGTTGCCCAGATTTCTTCTGTGTGAATTTTCTTTCCTGCCACGCGCGCATTTTGCTGAGTAAGAAAATCCATTGCGAAATGAACACCTTTTAATTCTCTTCCAGGGATTGGCAAATTGCGAGGTACTGTCGATCCGCCCGTCAATACAATTACATCAAATTCTTCACGCAATTGCTCTGCAGAAATATCCTGGCCCACATTTACACTTGCCTGAAATTTAACGCCTTCTTCAACCATCAGGTTAACCCTGCGATCGAGAACTTGTTTATCTAATTTAAAGTCGGGAATTCCGTAACGAAGTAATCCGCCAATTTCATTTGCACGCTCAAAAACGGTGACATTATGACCCGCATAGTTAAGCTGAGCTGCAGCAGCAAGCCCGGCAGGACCGGAGCCAACAATTGCCACTTTCTTGTTTGTGCGTGCAGATGGAATGCGTGGTTTTGCATACCCTTCTGCAAATGCTTTTTCAATGATTGACTTTTCAATATATTCAATCGCAATGGCTGGCTTATTAATACCCAACACACAGGATGCTTCACACGGTGCAGGGCATATTCTTCCGGTGAATTCCGGGAAGTTATTTGTGCTCACCAGAATTTCGTATGCTAACTTCCAATTGCCTTGGTATACGGCATCGTTAAATTCAGGTATGATATTGCCCAGCGGACATCCATGGTGACAAAATGGTATCCCGCAATCCATGCAGCGCGCAGCTTGCTTAGTAGTGATCGACTCGTTCACACCACCTTCTACTTCTTTATAATCTTTTACGCGCTCCTTTACTTCCCGTTTCTTCGGAAGCTCTCTTTCAAATTCTAAAAAGCCTGTTGGTTTTCCCATTTCCTTGCTTTGTTATGATTCAATTTTTTTTAATTGCTTGACAGATTAATTGGTACCGTTACCGATTGGCTAACCAATTTCTTCTTTTCCAAAACTTTCTTGTAATCTACCGGCATCACTTTGATGAATTGCGTAAAGGCATTTTTCCAATAACTCAACACGTGTGCGGCCAGATCACTTCCTGTTTCTTTCTGATGTGCCGTAATCATTTCTTTTAACAAGCGCTCATCTTCATTATCAAGTGTATCGAGCATCACCATCTCCATGTTGCAGTTCTTCACAAATGTTTTGTTCACATCCCACACATAGGCTATACCACCGCTCATACCAGCTGCGAAGTTTCTTCCTGTTTCACCGAGTACCACCACTATGCCGCCTGTCATGTATTCACAGCCGTGATCGCCCACACCTTCTACAACTACCTTCACTCCACTATTGCGCACAGCAAAACGTTCTCCTGCCATACCGCGAATGAATGCCTCGCCAGAAGTAGCACCAAAGAATGCTACGTTTCCTACAATGATATTTTTAGAAGGATTGTAGGTAATTGCCTTGTCGGGATAAAGAATCAAACGCCCGCCCGAAAGTCCTTTACCGAAATAATCATTTGCATCGCCTTCCAATTCAAACGTAATTCCAGGGGCTGCAAAAGCTCCGAAACTTTGACCTGCAGTTCCGTTGAATTTGTAATGAATGGTATCTTTTGGCAAGCCCGCTCCGAGATAAATTTTCGAAACTTCATTTGATAACATAGTTCCGACCGCTCGGTCTTGGTTGCTAATGATAAGTTCTGCTTTCACGGCTTCAGCATTTTCAAGCGCAGGCTTTGCTAACGCAATCAAATTTTTGTCCATTACTGTAGCGATGCCGTGATCTTGTTCTTCTTGCTTAAAAAGCGCAGTATCAAGGCTGATTGCTTCTTTGTAAAGCACGGATGAGAGATCGATATTTTTGATCTTCCAATTGTCATCATTTTCTTTTACTTCCAGGCGATCCACCTGGCCTACCATTTCGTTAACGGTGCGGAATCCGAGCTCTGCCATTATCTCGCGGAGTTCTTCCGCAAGGAATGTGAAAAGGTTCACTACATATTCAGGCTTACCTGTAAAGAGTGCACGCAATTCTTTGTTTTGAGTAGCCACTCCAACAGGACAAGTATTGAGATGACACTTGCGCATCATGATGCAACCTGTGGTGACTAGTGCTGCGGTGGCTACGCCAAACTCTTCAGCGCCAAGCAAAGCAGCAATGGCAAGATCACGACCGGTACGAATCTGGCCATCCGTTTGCAGAACAACACGGCCGCGTAATTTATTTCTCACCAACGTCTGATGCGCTTCCGCGAGCCCAAGCTCCCAGGGCAAGCCTGCATGACGAATTGAACTCAATGGCGATGCGCCTGTTCCACCATCATGACCTGCAATGAGAATTACATCAGCATGTGCTTTCGCAACACCGGAAGCAATCGTACCAACACCAGCTTCACTTACCAGCTTCACGCTGATGCGTGCATCGCGGTTTGCATTTTTCAAATCGAAAATTAATTGTGCAAGATCTTCGATTGAATAAATATCGTGATGAGGTGGAGGAGAAATCAAACCAACGCCAGGTGTTGAATGGCGAACTCTTCCAATCCAATCATCCACTTTGTGTCCGGGCAATTGGCCTCCTTCACCGGGCTTTGCGCCTTGCGCCATTTTAATTTGCAGTTCTTTCGCATTGGCGAGGTAATAACTCGTTACACCAAAGCGACCTGATGCTACTTGCTTGATGGCAGAATTTTCCCAATCACCATTTTCTTTTTTCTTGAAGCGAGCTTCATCTTCACCACCTTCACCACAATTGCTTTTGCCTCCGATTCTATTCATTGCCACGGCAAGTGTACTGTGAGCTTCATAACTAATAGAACCGAACGACATTGCACCGGTAGCAAAACGTTTGAAAATACTTTCCTTCGATTCTACTTCGTTGAGCGGAATAGATTTTCCTTTTCTGAATTTCAACAAACTGCGAAGCGTAATTGCCTTTTCACTTTGCTCGTTGATAAGGGAAGAATATTTTTTGAATAATGAATAATCATTTGTTTTGGTCGACTGCTGAAGCAAGTGAATGGTCTGCGGATTGAACAAGTGAGCTTCACCGCGCTGCTTCCATTGATATACACCACCAACTTCCAATCGTGGAGTGGAGTTGGCCGTAGTTGGGAATGCCTGCGTGTGTCTTGCCAATGCTTCTTCAGCAATTGCATCCAAGGTCAAGCCGCCAATACGAGAAACTGTTCCTGTAAAGTATTGATCGATTACATCTTTATGGATACCAAGAGCTTCAAAAATCTGTGCGCCATGATAAGATTGCAGCGTACTGATGCCCATCTTGCTCATCACCTTGAGCAACTCGCCAGCTACAGCCTTCTTGTAATTATAAATCGCTTTCTCTTCGGTAAGTTCTTCGCTGAAGAGATTGCGCTTCTTCATGTCGTGAATGGTTTGATAAACCAGGTATGGATTAACACCTGATGCTCCATAGCCAATTAGCGTGGCGAAGTGATGTGTTTCCCACACATCTCCGGCTTCTACTAATATTCCAACCTTACCGCGAAGACCTTTACGAATCAAATCGTGATGTACCGCAGCAACCGCCAATAACGAAGGAATCTGCGCGTGACCGCTATCAAAACTTCTATCGGATAAAATGATAATGGTAAAGCCGTCTTCCACCGCATCTGTTACATATTGACATACTCGGTTCAAACCTTTTTCCAACGAGCCTTCTTTGCCATCGGCCTTGAAATATGTGTAAATGGTTTTTGTTTGAAGATGGCGGTGATCGATGTAACGGATTTTCTCCAATTCGTTATTCGATAAAATCGGAGTCGGCAATTCAAGCGTGATACAGTGTTCGGGAGACTCTTCAAGTAAATTTAAAGATCCACCAACATGCGATGCCAACGACATTACCAATCTTTCGCGAATCGGATCGATCGGTGGATTGGTTACCTGCGCAAAGAGTTGTTTGAAATAACTTGAAAGGTGTTGCGCCTGCTTTGAAAGGATGGCCAAAGGAATATCGCTACCCATAGAGCCAAGTGCTTCTTTCCCCGTCTCGCACATTTGTGCAAGAATCACACGCAAATCTTCAGAAGTATATCCAAATGAAATTTGTCGTTTTAAAAAGGTAGTCGGATCATACTTGTGGAAACTTCCACCAGGCTCAGGAAGATCGCTAAGTCGTACCTTATTATCTTTTAGCCATTGGCCATAAGGTTTACGTGTGCAGATATTTTTCTTCAATTCATCATCGCTGATGATTCGGCCTTGCTCCAGGTCTACCACAAACATTTTTCCTGGTTGCAATCGACCTTTTGTAATTACTTTCGATTGATCGATATCCAAAACACCCACCTCGCTTGCCATGATCACGGTGTCGTCATCTGTCACAATGAATCGTGAAGGACGAAGTCCGTTACGGTCAAGCGTGGCTCCTACAATTTTTCCATCTGTGAAGGTAATCGAAGCTGGGCCATCCCAGGGCTCCATCAAGTTCGCGTGATATTCATAGAAATCTTTTTTCTCCTGGCTCATCCCTTCATTGCCGTCCCATGCTTCAGGAATGAGCATCATCATCACATGCGGTAGCGAACGGCCTGCGTGGACAAGTAATTCGATAGCATTATCAAGATTTGAAGAGTCAGATTGAAGAGGATTGCAAATCGGCAAAATCATATCCAGCTCTTCCTTTGTAAAATAAGATGAAGAGAAGAATGCCTCCTTTGATTTCAGCCAGTTGATATTTCCCTGCACAGTGTTGATCTCACCGTTGTGCGCGATGTAGCGGAAAGGTTGCGCCAATCTCCACGAAGGAAATGTGTTTGTAGAGAAACGTGAGTGAATAACAGCAAGCGCAGAAACTACTTCTTCATTCTCCAAATCAGGAAAATAAGGCTTCAGCTGAAGTGAAGTAAGCATTCCCTTATAGGAAATGGTTTTGTAACTTAGCGAAGAGAAATAAAATTGATTGTCTACACCCTTTACGGAATCAGTGATGATATGAGTTGAATATTTTCTCAGGATGAAAAGTTTGCGCTCAAACTCTTCCGGGTCTTTCATCGTCTCGGGTCGCTTGATGAATATTTGTTCCATCACTGGCTCGGCTTTTAGAGCACTCTCGCCCAAATCATTATTGATAGTTGGTAAAGGGCGGTAACCAAGAAGCGTGAGCTTCATTTTTTTGATCTGACGATAGAGAACCGTACGGCACTCTTCACGAACTTTTGCATCGCGCGGGAAAAAGACTAACCCCACACCATATTGCGAATATGCGGGAAGCTTTATCCCAAGCTTGCGACATTCATTGGTAAAGAACTCATGCGGAATTTGAATGAGGATTCCGGCACCGTCACCTGTGTTTGGCTCGCAGCCGCATGCACCGCGGTGGTTCATCCGTTCCAGCATGGTGATCGCATCACTTACGATCTGGTGTGATTTTCTTCCTTTGATGTTAGCAACAAAACCAACGCCACACGAATCTTTTTCGAAGGAGGGATGATACAAACCCTGGTCAACTTGATCTTCCAATTTTCTGAAATTTTGGTTCCTGATTTTTTCCGAGTTTATAAAAATACGGCATGAAAAAACAGGTTGTGAAAATTGGTCAGAGAATCTTCAAAAAAATTTTAAAAACCAACTAACACTTAGTAGTGAAATCGGTTGAAGATTTGTTAGCCGAGTTGCTTCAGGCTCGTTACAAAAATATCCAGCTCAGCCAGCGTTGTAAAAAGGTTAGGCGTGATCCTGCACCCGTGCACATTTGCTCCATCAATGGCCACAGTATAAATCTTGAATTTTTTCAAAAGTGTTTCTGCCATCTCACTTGGCTTCATGTTCTTTACTCCAACGTTGGCAATTGCGCACGAGCGTGTTGTGTCTTCAGGTGTGTTCAAAATAATATGAGGTAAATTTCTCACCTGATTTGTCCAATAGTTCTGAAGATACCGAAGTCGGGCTTCTTTTCGATCAGCTCCTATCTTCTGATAAAAGTCAATGGCATTGTTAATGGCAAGATCGGTATGTACAGGGTGGGTGCCCGTGTGATTCAAGCGATTGATGTCGTCCAGGTTAGGATTGCTATCACCAATCAACGGCCATATTTTTGAAATGTGTTTTTTCTTTACGCACAAAACGCCCGCTCCCAAAGGAACACTCAGCCACTTGTGCAAACTCGCGGCATAATAGTCCCACTCAAAATCGGTGAGCGAATACTTAAAGTGCGCGAAGGCATGTGCACCGTCTACCATCACTTCCACGCCTTTGCTGTGCGCCATGTCACAAATTTTTTTCAATGGAAGAATCTGTCCTGTGATGTTCACCATGTGGCAAACCATCAGTAATTTTGTTTTAGGTGTGATTGCATTGGCGTAAAGATTTACAATTTCCTCATCAGATGTTGGATGGTTTGGAATCGAAACGACTTTGTTAATAATACCAAATCGCTTTGCCGATTGCTTGAACATGTCCAGCATTGCCCCATAATCTTGTTCAGCCATTACCGCTTCGTCACCTTCTTTCCAGGGAAACCCACCAATGATCATATCCAGCGATTCGGTCGTGTTGCGTGTGATAATAAGTTCTTCCGTTGAGCAGCCCAACAAAGATGCGAGGCGCGCGGCAGTGGCTTTCTTATTATCATATTGAACAGTACGCATATAATAGGCGCCCTGGTAATTCACCTCTCGCACATGTCGGATGAAATGTTCGAGTGTCTCTTCCGGTTGAATACAATAATAGCCGTTTTCAAGATTGATGTAGTCTGGCTTTAGGCGATAACCTTTGCGCACTTCTTCCCAGAATTTTTCGTCTGCGGCCAGCTCACCTGCATTTGTGTCTTTTACCGAATCAAATAATTTTTCAACGGATGCGAAGGCAGGAGAAGCACTCACGGAAAGAAGTCCCAGGCTCTTGAGAAAGGTACGTTTGTTCATTCAAAAGTTGATTTGTTTGGAAGTTAAAGATTTAGCTTTAATCCAACAATCACAGATGTGTTTACTCTTCTTATTTCAGGATTTAAGGTTTAACTTTCGCATCGAAAATCACTATCAAAAATGATTCACCAATACATCCAATCCAATCAAGACCGGTTTCTCTCAGAACTGTTTGAATTGCTCCGTATTCCATCTGTTAGTGCCGACAGCAAACACAAAGGAGATGTGCGCAAGGCTGCAGAATATGTGATGCAAAAATTGAAAGATGCCGGAGCGGATAAAGTAGAGTTGATGGAAACAAAAGGTCATCCTATCGTATTTGGAGAAAAAATTGTTGACTTCTCAAAGCCAACGGTGTTGGTGTATGGTCATTACGATGTTCAACCCCCCGATCCGCTCAATTTGTGGACCTCGCCTCCTTTTGAGCCTACCGTGCGCGATGGTAAGATTTATGCTCGCGGTGCCTGTGACGACAAAGGCCAGTTCTACATGCACATCAAGGCATTTGAAATAATGATGAAGCATAACCTTCTCACCTGCAATGTAAAGTTCATGATTGAAGGTGAAGAGGAAGTGGGTTCAGATAACCTGGGCACGTTCGTAAAAGAAAATAAGGCAAAGCTAAAAGCAGATGTGATTTTGATTTCCGATACATCTTTGATTTCGTTGGAACAACCTTCCATCACAGCTGGCCTGCGCGGATTGAGTTATATGGAAGTAGAAGTGACTGGGCCTAATCGCGATTTGCATTCCGGAGTTTACGGAGGTGCCGTTGCTAATCCTGCAAATGTTCTTGCTAAGATGATTGCTTCGCTGCATGACGAAAATGGAAAAGTCACAATCCCTGGCTTTTATGATAAGGTAGCTGAATTGTCAGCTGCAGACCGAGAGGCCTTAAACAAGGCTCCCTTTGACATTAATGAGTATAAAAAAGAGTTGGGAATAGATGAGATCCAGGGTGAAAAAGGATACACCACATTGGAGCGCACAGGTACGCGACCTACCTTGGATGTGAATGGGATCTGGGGCGGCTACACAGGCGAAGGAGCAAAAACGGTTTTGCCATCGAAAGCATCCGCAAAAATTTCAATGAGGCTAGTTCCTAATCAGCACCCGGATGAGATAACAGACCTGTTTACCAAGCATTTTATTTCGATTGCTCCGAAATCTGTGAAGGTGAAGGTAACGGCACACCACGGAGGGGAGCCTGCAGTAACACCAACTGGTTCAAAGGCATTTAAAGCGGCAAGCAAAGCGTTTGAAGAAGTGTGGGGTAAAACACCTATTCCCACTCGCGATGGAGGAAGTATTCCGATCGTGGCGCTTTTCAAAAAAGAATTGGGACTGGATACAGTGCTGATGGGCTTTGGCCTGGATACCGATGCCTTGCATTCCCCCAACGAACATTATGGTATCAAAAACTTTTTGATTGGTATCGAAACAATAGTTGCTTTTTATAAGCACTATTCGAAGTAAATGAAGCTGATCTAAGAAATCATCGCGAGAATATCTTCCACATATTCTCGCGAATTGCAGAGGCGTGGTACCTTGTTTTGACCACCGAGTTTGCCACGCTTTTTCATCCAATTATAAAATGTTCCTTCTTGCACGCTATGTATTTTTGGAGCTACCAGAGCAAGGTTGTTGGCACGTTTGGCATCATAGTCACTATTAATCTTGCGTAAATTTTTATCGAGCAAGTCAGTGAATTGATCTAAGTTGTTTGGAAGCTTTTTGAATTCGATGATCCACTCATGACCACCGCGTTTTGATTTTTCCAGAAAGATGGGTGCAGCTGTGAAGTTATCAATCACGGCTCCGGTTTGCTCACATGCATAGGTTATTGCGGCTTCTGCATTTTCAATAATTACTTCCTCACCAAACGCATTCATGAAGTGACGCGTGCGCCCTGTAATTTTTATTCGATAGGGAGAAATGCTCGTGAACTTCACCGTGTCGCCAATGTTGTAGCGCCATAAACCGGCATTGGTACTGATCACCATCGCATAGTTCTTACCGATCTCTACATCGCCTAAGCCAATGGATTTCGGATATTCTTTATGCCATTCTTCTGGAGGAATAAATTCATAGAAAACGCCATAGTCAAGCATCAACAAAAGGTCCTCTGAGTCTTTCGAATCCTGTATCCCAAAAAATCCTTCGCTTGCATTATAGGTTTCCCAATAGCGCATCTGATCTGAAGGAATAAGAGTTTTAAAAAGACTCTTGTAAGGCTTGAAGGAAACAGCTCCATGAAAAAACACTTCGATCTCTGGCCACACTTCCAGAATAGAATTCTTTTTTTGTTTCTCCAGGATGTATTGAAGCAAAAGCACCGTCCAGGTAGGCACGCCAGCGATGTGAGTCACATTTTCAGCCACTGTTTCGCGTGCCATCTTTTCAATTTTCTCTTCCCAGTTATTCATCAACGCCACTTCCAAACTTGGTGTGCGGATAAATTGCGCCCAAGGTGGAAGATTTTGCATGATCACCGCAGATACATCTCCGTAGCTTGAAGAGTGAGTTGGGTCAAATTCATTGGCCTGAAAGCTTCCGCCAACCGCAAGGCCCTTGCCTGAAAACATGTGCGTATCAGGATAATTATTTACGTAAATGGAAAGAAGATCCTTTCCTCCTTTGAAATGACAATCGTCAAGAGCTTCTTGCGTAACAGGAATAAACTTGCTGCGAGCGTTGGTGGTTCCTGAGGATTTTGCAAACCACTTTACTTCTCCTGGCCAAAGAATATTTTGTTCACCGTGCATGAGCCGGTCGATATAGGGAAACAGCTGTTCATAAGAATGAACTGGCACTTGGCGCGCGAAGTCTTCATAATTCACTATGTCACTAAATGAATAGCGTGTGCCAAACTCTGTGTACTGTGCGGTGCCGATGAGTTTGCGGAAAACTTCTTCCTGCACATCGTGAGGGTATTTCATGAAAAGCTCGATCTGGTGGATCCGCTTTTTCATCACCCAGGTGAGAATAGAGTTTAGGATTTGCATGAGTTAATCTCAAAAGTAGCGGGCTATTGAGCAATTAACCAAATCCAATTTTTACGATTTCGAAGAAAAAATTACCTCACTCCTGATTTTCAACTTTTGCTCTTCGTAGTTGGAAATTCTGGCCGAGGTAAACTTTGCGCACCAGCGGGTCATCTGCTAGCTCCTGTGCAGTACCGGCTTTAAACAGTTTTCCTTCCACCATCAGGTAAGCGCGGTCGGTAATAGCAAGTGTTTCGTCTACGTTGTGATCGCTAATGATTATTCCGATGTTTTTCTTTTTCAATTTAGAAACGATACCCTGTATTTCTTCAACCGCGATCGGGTCAACTCCCGCGAATGGTTCGTCAAGCAAAACAAATTTTGGATCTACAGCAAGGGCGCGTGCAATTTCAGTCCTTCGTCTTTCTCCTCCCGAAAGCACCATTCCCAAATTTTTTCGCACGTGCGTGAGACTGAACTCCTCCAATAACGATTCCACTTTCTCCTTGCGATCTTTTTTATTCATGTTTCGCATTTCCAGTGGAGCCAGAATATTTTCTTCTACCGTCAGCTTCCGGAATACAGATGCTTCCTGAGCGAGATATCCGATGCCGCGCTTAGCACGCTGATACATTGGCAAAGTAGTGATATCCTCATCATTCAAATAGATTTTCCCCTCGTTTGGTTTAATCAATCCAACAATCATATAGAAACTGGTGGTTTTGCCGGCACCGTTGGGCCCGAGCAATCCAACAATCTCGCCTTGTTCCACACGCACTGAAACCTGATTCACTACCGTGCGCTTTTTATATTTTTTCAACAGATGTTCCGCTCTTAAAACCATGATTAATCAAATTTGATATCCTTTGCTCTCAGTTGAATGGAAGTAATTCCATTGTATGTGTTCTCTTCTATTGTATAGGCCATTCTAAAACTATCACCTTTTGCCAGCCGGTCGTAATGTTCGGCCAGGTCAAAACCTACTACCTGAAAAATATTATCCGTTCCGTCTTGTCCGGCTAAAAAGCGAATATGTCTCTCTTTAAAATTCGAAAGAGAATTTACCACAAACAAATTCCTTGCCTCAAATACTGGCTTTTGATTTTCCGGACCAAAAGGTGCCATTTGTTTTAAAATTGAAAAGAATTTTCCGGTAATAGCCTTAAGGGGAACTTCCAAATCGATTTCAACAACAGGAACTTTCATTTCTTCGGTAATGGTGGCAGACACTATGTCTTCGAACCGACTTTTAAATGCATCCAGATTCTGCAGTTCCAGCGTAAGGCCGGCTGCATATTTATGACCCCCAAATTTATCCAGTAAGTCGGCACATGAACTAATGGCTTCGTAGAGATCAAAGCCTCTTACACTTCGTGCACTTCCTGTTGCTTTGTTGTTCGATTCTGTTAAGATGATTGTTGGTCTGTAAAATTTTTCAATGCACCTGGAAGCAACAATTCCGATTACGCCCTTGTGCCATGTTTCTTTAAACAACACGGTTGATTTTGCATTGCGAAGCGTTTCATCTTGCTCAATCATGGAGATAGCTTCTTCAGTGATTGATAAATCAAATTCTCTACGCAAGTCATTTTTTAAATTAACTTTTTCGGCAAGCGCATTGGCTTCTTCTTCGGTCTGGGCAATCAATAACTCCACAGCTCCGCGGGCATGGGCCACCCTTCCGGCAGCATTGATTCGTGGACCGAGCGTAAACACAATTCCCGAAACATCAAGATCTCCTTTCGTGCCAGCAATGTCTTTCAATGCCTTCAACCCCGGACGAGGATTTTGATTTAGTTTTTGTAAACCGAAGTAAGTAAGAGTTCTGTTTTCTCCGTTGATCGGTACGATGTCTGCGGCATTGCTTACAGCAACCAAATCAAGATATTCATAAACTTTTTCTTCGTGGCCTTGCGTACGCGCAAAGGCCTGGAGCAATTTAAATCCCAGACCACAGCCACTCAGCTCTTTATAGGGGTAGCCACAGTCTTCCCTTTTAGGATCAAGCACGGCTACAGCATTAGGTACATCTTTGCCGGGCAAGTGATGATCGCAGATAATGAAATCAATGCCCTTATGACTTGCCAGATGCACCATATCAGAAGCTTTGATGCCAAGATCCAGTGCGATGATCAATGTAAAATTATTTTGCTCTGCCCAGATTACTCCTGATTCAGATACTCCATAGCCTTCTGTGTACCGATCGGGAATATAGAAGTCGCAATGCGTATAAAAAGTTTTGAGGTAACTGAACACTAACGCCACGGCAGTAGTGCCGTCTACATCGTAATCGCCATATACAAGAATTTTTTCGTTAGCATCAATTGCTTTTTGTAATCGTGCAACGGCCTTGTCCATGTCCTTGATCAAAAATGGATCATGGAGATGAATCAAAGAGGGGCGAAAGAACTTTTTTGCTTCTTCAAAAGAATTTTTACCCCGCTGCAAAAGTATTGTTGCCAGGTAAGGATTAACATTAAGGCTTTTGCTCAGTGCTTCTAGTTCTTCCGTTTCGGGCAATGTATTATATATCCATCTTCTCTTCGTCATTCTTTAAATGTGTAGATGTACCCTCTTTTTCCTTGCTTGCCTTGAGTACCATGTTTTCCAGGAGACCCTTTATTACCATCGTGATGAGGGGATGGGCCTAGTCCGGCCTGCCCACCAAATCCTCCGTTGCCAGCAAGCCCGCCAAATCCTCCATAGTTTCGAATCAAGATTTTTTCGCCCATCCAGATATTGAGATCAAAACATTCTTTACAATGAATGTTTACGGTTCCTCCTTGACCCCCAAGCCCGCCATTGCCCCCGTTTCCTCCATGACCCCCATGACCGGCACCACACACTCGTGTCCCTGATCCTCCGCCACCGCCATTTCCACCTTTTCCACCATCGCCACCATCACCACCATTCAAATTAATAATAAGTGAGCCTTCCAGACTCAAGTTTGTCATATACATAGACAAAGTGAGGCCAGGGTTGCCTACTTCTCCGTTCAATCCATGGGTACCAGTGCCTCCATTACTGCAGGGCGCGCTTTGCGTAAGTCCATTCTTACCTGCTTGTCCGGTCTTTCCGGGTAAGCCTTCGCCTTCTATGACGCACCCCTTGCCGATGAATGCTTGTTTTGCGTGAAGGAAGTTTTCCGCTTTTGACTTATTCAAAATAATTTTTGATGAGTCGCGCATGATGAGCGTATCCACAACAACAATGTCAGTTTTTGTAAATTCAAAAACCTCCTTGGGTTTTAGAACTAAGGTGGTGAGCCTTATTTGTGTCCACCCTTTGGTGAACAAGATCAAAAGTAAAATGGACAAAAAGTATTTTTTCACATTCCAAAAATAATCACTTAGGCTTGGCTTGCAACAACTATATAAAAAACAAAAGGCAGCTTATTCGGCTGCCTTTCGAATACTGATTTTAAAAGCTTACTTAGTGGTAGGTTTTTCAGAAACTACTCCTTCCAAAACATCTTTTATTTCTACCCGCTGGCCATCTTTGAAAGGAACAATCCAAGCATCTTTCACACCCATTTCACGCATATACTTCTTGAATTTATCCGCTTCCCAATAATCGCGAAAGACACCAATAGTGAAGTGCTGCTCACCCTTTTCAGTTGCCTCGCCACCAAAATTTGGATTGTTGTCAAAGTATTTGGAGAGGTCTTTATTTTTGAAAGCCCCGATCTGAACTTTGAATACCACACCCTTTGAAAAATCCATCGGGCTTGGAGCCGGAGGAGTTTCTTTCAACTGTGCGAGTTCTGCTTTAGTGGAAGTTAATTCACTGCGCATTTTTGAAATCTGGTCTTCCAGCTCGGCAATCTTAGCATTCTTATCGCTGACTTGCGAATTGAGTGTGCTAACCTGACCTTTGAGCGCAGAGTTATCAGTCTCTACAACCTGTTTTGTTTCAACAAGCTCTTTTAATGAACCTGGATTTTTAGCGAATTCCTTGGCTTTCTTTTTCCATTCCTTCTTCTCCTTTTTGGAGAGTTGGGCGAAAACTTGCATGCCGGAAAAAATTAAAGCCAGGCAAAGAAATAGTGCTTTAGTTTTCATGTGTTGGTTAATTTGGAGTTAAAGTTAGAAAAAAAATCGATTTGTTTACCGTTACAGACTGCCAACCATTTTCTCGGGGCGCACCCACTGATCGAACTGTTCGGAAGTAACGAGCCCAAGTTCAATAGCTGCTTCACGTAAAGTCTTGTTTTCTTTGTGCGCTTTCTTGGCAATCTTAGCTGCGTTCTCATAACCGATATGCGTATTGAGAGACGTAACAAGCATCAATGAATTTTCCATGTGCTGCTTGATAATCGGAAGATTTGGCTCGATACCAACCGCGCATTTTTCATTAAAAGAGACACAAGCATCACCAAGCAGTCGTGCACTTTGCAATACATTGGCAGCGATTACAGGCTTGAACACATTTAATTCAAAGTGCCCCATCGATCCTCCAACCGAAACAGCTACGTCATTGCCGATCACCTGGGCGCATACCATTGTTAACGCTTCTGGCTGCGTTGGATTTACTTTGCCGGGCATAATGGACGATCCCGGTTCGTTATCTGGAATAATGATTTCACCAATGCCGCTGCGAGGGCCAGAACTCAACATCCGAATGTCATTCGCAATTTTCATGAAAGCAACGGCTGCTCGCTTCAAGGCGCCCGACAATTCTACCATGGCATCGTGAGCAGCTAATGCTTCAAACTTATTTGGTGCGGTTACAAATGGGAAGCCCGTGAGTTCAGCAATTTTTTTCGCAACCAATACATCATATCCTTTGGGAGTATTCAATCCTGTGCCAACTGCAGTTCCTCCAAGTGCTAACTCGCGCACCGCTTCCAATGCATTTTTGATTGCACGCATGCTGTTATCAATCTGCTGCACATATCCTGAAAATTCCTGACCGACCGTGAGTGGAGTTGCATCCATAAAGTGGGTACGGCCGGTTTTTACAATAGACATAAAGTCTTTTGATTTTTTCGCGAGCGTATCGCGAAGTTTCTGCATCCCCGGCAAGGTGATTTCAACCACTTGCTTGTAGGCTGCGATATGCATAGCAGTAGGGAAGGTGTCGTTGCTTGACTGCGACTTATTTACATCGTCATTTGGATGCAAGACTTTTTTCTCATCATCAAGTTTGCCACCACTCAACACATGCGCCCGGTAAGCGATTACTTCATTCGCATTCATATTGCTTTGCGTGCCCGAGCCCGTTTGCCAAATTACCAATGGAAATTGATCGTCTAATTTTCCAGCCACAATTTCATCACAAACTTTTGAGATCATATCTTTTTTATCAGCGGTCAACACGCCAAGCTCATGATTAGCCATCGCTGCAGCTTTCTTCAGGTAGCCAAATGCGTAGATAATTTCTTTCGGCATGCTGGCCTCGGGGCCGATCTTAAAATTGTTGCGTGAGCGCTCTGTCTGTGCGCCCCAATATTTGTCGGCTGGTACTTGTACCTCGCCCATGGTGTCTTTTTCGATGCGGTAGTTCATGATGCTTATGATTTGGAACAAAATTAATATTAATGAAAATGATTACCTGAAAATTAGATTATAAATGTCGCAGGTCATTCACCTGATCTAACAACCAGCCGGTAATACTTAATCTTTCTCGGGTAGCAGGCAACACCTCATGCTCTAATAAATCACTTCGAAAGCAAACCAATCGACCACCTAAGGGTAGAACATCTTTAAATCCAGTCTCAAAATAAATTCTTAATTGCCCGCGTTGTGCTTCCGTCCAGCCTTCATTGAGATAACAAATTACAGAAAGTCTGCGATGGTCATCTTTTTTAAACTGATCAAGATGCCTTTTATAAAAGCTTCCGATAGGGTAAACGGTCATATGTATTTCAAAATCCTTCAAACTCAAAAACAAAGTTTGGTTTACAAATGAAATGAGCGCGTTGATCTTTCGAATATAAGCTTGAATGGGAGGTGAAGCTTTCACAGGATCGATCCACTGAATAAAATCTCCGCGAATACTTTCATTGATTTGCCGTTCATCACTTTTGCCGATGCCAGCTTTCTTAAATTGTAACAAGGCGTTTTTGAAATCGTCAAGCTGCAGGATGGAAGCAACTTCAGTCTTCGTTAAGAACTCATCAATCACGGCATATCCGTCTGAAGCCAATCCATCGGCAATTAAATTAAGTTGGCTTGCTAGTTGCTCCATGAATGTAAAATTAACAGCAAGCCTTAACTTTGAGGCGTACGTTAAAATTTATTTTTTTCAATTCATGAAATCATCCTTGTCACTAACTCTCACCTTTTTGTTGGCCGCTTTGGTTTTTAGCTGTACACCAAAAGATCCTGTTGTTTTTAAAGGTGTTAAGAATATTCGAATTAATGCGGGAGATAAAGACGGTCCTCAACTAGACGCGGATGTCTATTTCTACAATCCAAATAAAGTAAAATCCAAGTTGAAAGAAATCAGTGTTGATATTTTAGTGGACGGAAAAAAATCGGGACATGTGCGCCAGGAATTGAAATTGCCAATTCCGGCTCAATCAGATTTCTTTGTTCCCGTGGAGGCACATATCTCTCTAAAGGAAATTGGATTGCTCGATACCGTGCTTGGTTTGTTTGGTGGGAAGAAGTATGAAGTGGTTTTTACGGGCTATCTGAAAATTGTAGTGCATGGTGTTGCTGTCAAGGTTCCGGTACAGCAAAAACAGGAGGTAAAACTAAATATGTGAATTAGTTGAAAAGGAAGTAGTCTTCGTCTTTGCCAGAAAGAATAGCCTGAAGCGATTCAATCACATTTTCATCTTTGATAACATAGTCACGAACTCCCTTTTGAATGAAGCTTAAAACCATGCTGCCATCATCAATGGCGCTCACAAGAATGATTTTTGTGTCTTTCGGAAATTTGTCCTTGATGCTTTCAAATAGTTCGATGCCACTCATTTTAGGCAAGCGATAATCAACAATTAAAGCCTCTGGAGTTTTTCCGTTCATGGCTTGCAAGGCAGCTTCCGCTGATAGGTAATGAGACACGTTATATTCTCCGGTTTGCTCCAGTGATTTGCGTATGTATTCCGCATAAATACTGTCGTCTTCGATGAGAAAAATATCTTTAGCCGCCATAGGTGAGCAAATATAATAAGGTTCTGTTTTCTTCCTCAAATAAATTATCGTGTCAAAAAATAGAGGGTAGCGGATATTAAACCAGGATCAAATGTAGAATCTGCGGCCGCGGAAGATTGTTTTGAGATAATGAGCTGATGTTGATAGAACTTTCTTCAATGTCTTTCCGTTGATTAAACCTTTCGCGCTGAGAACTATCTTAGCAACCAAATTTAGACATCCCGATTTTGAAGGCAGCCTGTATTTGTTTCTTCGTTTTGGTTATTTCTTTTTCAAGTTTTAGTCAGAATGAAAATTCTACCGAACAATTCAAAGTAGCAGCGCACGAGCGCGATTTGATTGACATTGCAGCGCTTGTCTTCAAAGACCCTTCCATTCTGAAGCGGGATACAATTCGGAAAAAGTCTGGCAGAGTATATTTCTCTGGTTCTCCTTCACCAGGCTATTCACTATCGAGTGGCTGGGCCGCCATACTTGTCGCCAACGGAGCTTTTTATACAAGTGAAGACGAGGATGCAAAAATTTCAAATGTGTATACCGATGCACTCTATACACAGAAGCAACAATTTGTATTTCATCTTCAAAGCAATATCTGGACAAGGCACAACAAGTTTAATATTATTAACGATTGGCGCTACTACTCTTATCCGCAAAAAACCTATGGGCTTGGCGGCAACAGCGATGTAAATGACTATGCTGACCAGGTATTCAATTACATTCGTCTTAACCAAACAATTCTAAAAACAATTTCCAATAATCTTTATGCAGGAATTGGCTATGGCCTGGATTATCACTACAACATTACCCAAACGGGGGCGGTAGGAAAGGCCACTACAGATCTTGCTTCTTATGGCATTGCAACTACGTCATCTTCGGCAGGGTTAAATTTTGCAATACTTTTTGATAACCGGGCAAACTCCATCAATCCTTGGGGAGGCGCTTACGTTAACGTAATGTACCGACCTAATCTTACTTTTCTTGGCAGTGATACCAACTGGCAATCTCTTTTGATTGATTTTCGAAAATACGTTCCCTTTCCGGCTAAAAGCCAAAATGTTCTTGCATTCTGGAATTACAATTGGTTGACCTTGAGTGGCAATCCTCCATATCTTGATTTGCCTGCAACTGGTTGGGATTCTTACAGCAACATTGGCAGAGGTTACATTCAGGGAAGATTCAGAAGTAAAAATCTGGTTTACTTAGAAGCTGAATATAGGTTTAAAATTTTACACAATGGATTGATCGGAGGTGTTGTATTTGCTAATGCCCAGAGTGTAACAGATTGGCCTTCTAACACTTTTCAAACTATAAAACCGGCAGCAGGTTTTGGAATGCGATTAAAGTTCAATAAGTACTCGCGTACCAATGTAGCAATTGATTATGGCTTCGGTGCCGGAGGCTCTCAGGGTATTTTTGTAAATCTTGGAGAGGTTTTTTGATCTTCAAAAATTCACTCGAGCTGCCGCAGGTAAAGTTGAATCGTATTTTCCAATCCGTAATAAAGAGCATCGCATACAAGCGCATGACCGATTGAAACTTCATACAGAAAAGGAATAGATTGATGAAGAAATTTCAGGTTGTTAAGATCGAGATCATGACCCGCATTTATTCCTAAATTGATTTTTTGAGCAATAGTAGCTGCCGAGATGTAAGGTCTGATGGCGGCTTCTTTGTCGATATGAAATTTGGAAGCGTAAGGTTCAGTGTAAAGTTCAATACGACTGGCTCCGCATTTTTTTGCTCCCTCCACCATGCGTTCATCCGGATACACAAAGATGGATACACGAATTCCGTTTTTCTTTAATTCATCGGTTACATCGCGAAGCAAAGATTCATTCCTAATCGTATCCCAGCCAGCATTAGAGGTGATGGCATCAGGCTTGTCGGGTACTAGTGTAGCTTGCGCAGGTTTTGTTTTTAAAACCAGGTCCATGTATCGTTTGTCGGGGTAGCCCTCAATGTTAAATTCAGTCGTCACCACTTTTTTCAGATCAATCACATCTTGGTAGCGAATATGCCGTTCGTCTGGTCGCGGGTGTACGGTGATGCCTTGTGCACCAAATCGTTCGCAATCAAGAGCTACCTGAATTACATTGGGATTATTACCACCACGGGCATTGCGTAACGTAGCAATCTTATTGATGTTTACCGAAAGGCGTGTCATTTATTGTTTGTCTTGTATTAATTTCGCCCAACAAATTTACAAACTCCTATGAGCTTAAAATTAAAAATTGACAACGATATCAAAGCAGCAATGCTTGCCAAGAATAAAGAAGAATTGGAAGCACTGCGTAGCATTAAGAGCATGATTTTACTGGCGGAAACGGATAAGAGTAGTACGGGAGATCTTTCAGGCGAAGTTGAAGGAAAAATCCTGATGAAGGCAGCCAAACAACGCAAGGAGTCTGCTGAAATCTTTCAGAAAGAAAATCGCGAAGACTTAGCTAAGCGCGAACTCTTTCAGTTAGAGATTATCAATCGCTATTTACCAAAGCAGCTTTCTGCTGAAGAAATTGAAGCAGCCGTGAAAGTGATCATTGCACAAGTGGGAGCTAAAGGTCCTCAAGATATGGGTAAGGTGATGGGCACAGCCACAAAGCAATTGGCCGGACAGGCTGACGGAAAAGTGATTTCAGAGTTGGTTAAAAAACTGCTAGCCTCTTGAGTAAGATTGATATTGCATTAAGCATTTTGTTTTTGATCGGTGGCTATCTTGGATACAAAAGAGGATTTTTAGCCGAGCTATTTTTTCTGGCAGCACTGATTATTGGTGTCCTCGTTGGCTTTAAATTTACCGGCTGGGGAGTAGAGTTTCTTCACAAGGAATTTAATGCCGACACATCTTTTCTGCCTTACCTTTCTTTCTTGCTCATCTTTATTTTAGTGGTGATTATTGTCATTTTCATCGGAAACCGCATCAAACATTTGATGGATGATTCTTTTTTAGGGAAAGTGGATGCTACCATGGGTGCGGTGCTCGGTGTGTTGAAATATGCGTTTTGCGCCAGTATCATTTTATGGCTGGCGAAAGCTGTTAACCTCACATTTTCAGAAAGTTGGACGCGTGGATCATGGCTCTACCCGTGGACGGTTTCATTCGCTTCGCATGTAGCAGATTTCTTCGCTGGATTTGTACCTTTCTTCAAAGAAATATTCAGACAGTTCTAAGGTTCGTTTTTTTTTGCTTACTTATCAAGAAAATGGGATTTCGATGGCGCTCACGGTTAGAGAAAAGGATGGGTTTAAGTACGTGGATGAAGGTCAAGGACAGACATTGATGCTACTGCACGGTCTTTTTGGTGCGCTCAGCAACTGGGAGGCAGTGGTGAATTTCTATTCCAAAAGACTGAGAGTGGTTATTCCAATGCTACCAATTTATGAAATGCCCATTAAGGAAGCGGGCCTTGAGGGATTGCGTGAGTTTACAGAAGGATTTGTGGCAATGATGAATCTTGATAACATGATTATCATGGGTAACTCATTGGGTGGGCACATCGGCATTTTGTATACGCTTCACAATCCTCAAAAAGTTACCAAACTTGTTCTAACGGGCAGTTCTGGTCTTTTCGAAAATACTATGGGTGGTTCTTACCCACGCAGAGGCAGTTACGACTATATCCGCGAACGCGTGGCCTATACTTTCTACGATCCCAAGGTCGCTTCTAAAGAATTAGTTGACGAGGTTTTTGAAACGACCAAGAGTATTCCAAAATGCATGAGGATTGTAGCGATCGCCAAATCTGCCCAGCGAAATAATTTAGCTACTGAATTAAAGAATATACAGGTTCCCACGTTGCTGGTTTGGGGATTAAATGACACAATCACGCCCCCTATGGTAGCGCATGAATTTAATCGGTTAATCAGCCATTCAGAGCTTAGGTTTGTAGATAAATGTTGTCATGCACCTATGATGGAGCATCCTGACAAATTCAATAACATTGTCGAGGAGTTTTTGATGAGAAAAACGGCAGCAGCATGATAGCGGAAGAATTGATCAACCACATGATACCTCCATTAAAAGTTACGGATGATTCCCATAAGGCCATTGTGTGGATGGAGGAGTTCAGATGCAATCAATTGCCCGTGGTGCGCGATGGAGAATTGTTGGGATTTATTTCCGAAGAAATCATTTTAGAGTCTAATAAAAATGACAAAGATCTTAGCGGCTATGATCTGATTGGAAAGAAATGTGTAGTGGGAATGGATTCTCACTTTTATGATATCCTGCGCATCGCAAATGAGAATAAAATGCAGATGGTGGCAGTGCTAAACGATGAGAATAAATATCAGGGTGTGATTACTGTGCAGGATATCATGGCATCCTTTGCGCAGACAGCGGCTGTTCAAATGCCCGGAGGAATTCTGGTGCTTTCAATGGACTTGATAGATTATTCCCTTGCTGAAATTGCCAGGTATGTTGAGGAGAATAATGCAAAGGTAATCAGTTCATCTCTGATTGAAGATCCGATGGACAAAGGGAAGATAAAGGTTACTTTGAAGATTAATCAACAGGATTTGTCTCGCATCGTAGCTACCCTTGAACGTTTCAGTTACCGTGTTATCGGGCGTTATCAGGAATCGCGTGCGCCAGAAGCCGAGCGCGAGAGACTCGATTTATTGCTGAAATATTTAGACATCTGATCGAATGAGAGTTGGCATACATGGTATGGACTTTCAGAATAAATCTACCCGATTTATTGAAAAGATTTTGGAAGTCTTAAAGCAAAAGAAAGCTGAAGTTTGGGTTTCGGATAAGTTGTTGAAACAGATAAAATCTTCGCGCTTAAAAGATTTAAAGCTAAAAACTTTCGACCACGAAGGCCACCTGCGTAATCTCGATTTTTTTTTCTCGCTAGGTGGCGATGGCACGATGCTCGAATCGGTTACCTACATTGGTAAAGCTGAAGTTCCTATACTGGGTATAAACACAGGCCGTCTGGGGTTTTTGGCTACCACAGGCCGTGAAGAGGTCGAGAGTTCGATCGATGCTCTTTTTAAAGGTGATTACAAAATTGACAGCCGCTCAGTTCTCAAATTAATGTCAATGCCAAAGCTTTTTGGCAGCCTGAACTTTGCACTGAATGATTTTACAATTATGAAAAAAGATACTTCTTCGATGATCACCGTGCATGTTTATGTAGATGGCGAGCTTCTCAATTCCTATTGGGCAGACGGCATAATTGTTTCAACCCCAACTGGCTCTACTGGGTATTCTTTGAGTTGTGGAGGGCCACTTGTTTATCCAAAATCAGAAAGCTTCATCATAACACCTGTTAGCCCGCATAATCTTGGAACTCGACCAATTGTATTATCCGACAAATCTGAGATAAGTTTTCACATCGAAGGCCGAAGCAAGCGCTATTTGATTTCGTTGGATTCGAGGTTTGAAACAATCGATGACACGGTGAAGTTGAAAGTAAAAAAGGAAAGCTTTAGCGCCAAGCTTATTCAATTGCCGGGCCAGAATTATTTTGACACACTTCGCCAAAAGCTCAATTGGGGTCTCGACTTGAGAAATTAGTGGTTAATTCTTTGTTGCGGAAGTGTCTAATGATCATAAATTTATAACTTTGCTATTCGGCTTAATTCGTTAGTTATGAAAAAGATTTTTTTTGGGTTGACAGCAGTTATTTTTTTGTTGACGCTGGGTCTTGATGCATCTGCCCAATTCAATCGAAATCAAATCAGAAGAAATAATAAGCGGATAGCCACATACCGCGGCAAAAAGCATTTTGGAAGAGAAAAAGTTTACTCAGGAGTAGGCTTCTCGTTAAACGCCCTGAATTATTTTGGAGACCTTTCACCTTTGCCAAGTAAACTTAGTACAGACATTTCTTTCACGAAGCCAGGATTTGGCATTTCATTCTTTCACAGATTCGGCCCGCGCTATACATTGATTGCACAGTTTATGTACGGTACTTTGAAAGGAAGCGATGCTGAGTCTGCCTCCACGTCAACCTTTGACAGCAATACTAGACATTTAAGAAACCTATCTTTTCGTAATCAGATTAAAGAATTGACGGTTGTTGCCGTTTTCGACTTATTCGAAAACAACGGAACCTATATAAGCCGTGTTAAATGGACTCCTTATGTTTTCGTTGGAGGATCACTCTTTTTACAGAATCCGCAAGCTATTGCTCCAGATTATTATTTGAGTGTGAATGGGGCGGCTCCGGAAAAGGATCCTTATGCTGGTCAATGGGTTGATCTTCAACCTTTGGGAACAGAAGGCCAATACTCCACAACACTTAAACAAGGCGATGTTAATTTTGGAATAAAACCTTATAGCCTTTTACAGTTTGCTATACCATTTGGCATTGGCGCTCGTTTCAGATTAAACGAAGTGTTGGATTTATGGGCTGATATTGGTTTCCGCTATACTTTCACAGATTATCTGGATGATGTAAGCAAGAATTATGTTGACATTGGTGCTATTCAAGCCAAAGATCCTTCGATGACTAAATTGGCCCAAGCCATGGCTTACAGAACCAATGAACTTGGAGCCAACGGAACCGCACCCCCGGCAAATCCTTACACTTATCAGGGTCGTGATGGTAACACATATACCGTAGTGGCAGGATATGGAAGTGAATATAAAGACAACTGGCGAGGGCACTCAAATGCAAATGACATTTTCATGGTCACTTCCATTAAGGTTACGTACATCCTTGGGGCAACTTTCCATCGCGCCAAGTTCCGTTAAGCATAACATGAAGCGCAAATACATCATTGGTTTCGTTTTTTCTTTTATTACTTTTTTTGCCAATGCGCAGATAGCTCAGAAATCGGAAATCGGTTTTGGCTTAGGTATTTTTAATTATACGGGTGATCTGGTGCGCACATACGATCTCGCCCAATCTCATCCTGCGGCAACGGTTTTCTATCGCTCCAATATCAGCCATGTCATCAGTTTTAGAACATCTCTTACGGCCGGGCAACTGGCGGCTAGTGATGCCAGCAACCCGATAGATCCGTTTGCTGTGAAGCGAAATGCGTCCTTTGATATTTTCCTGATGGAACTATCCGGTGTTTTCGAATATCATTTTCTGGATTGGCGCGATGCCAAAAGAAGACTAAGGTTTACACCTTATCTGTTTGCAGGCGCTGGCCTCTTTGGTATTTCGGGGAATACCAAAAAGACGGCTCAATATAGCAATGTTCAATTTGCAATTCCTTTTGGAGGCGGCATGAAGTATGTCCTTAATCCAAAATATTATATCTCATTTGAAATTGGGATTCGAAAAACCTTTTTTGACTATCTGGACAATATCTCTGGTCCGCCAAATACCACAAACAAGACTTACCAATACGGCAATCCTAACGACTTCGATAATTATTTTTTTACAGGGATTACGCTGACTTACACTTTTTACGACATACCCTGCCCGTCTAGCCCATATAAATGAGGATAGTGATAAAACTTTCCTACCTCCTAAATCATCTACTTTAAGCCATTAATTCGAGAAAGAACGAGGGTTTTTGAATCGAAAAAAAGGCTACTTTTGCACCCTTGTGGCATCTTTTAAGGAAAATATAGACTTAGGCAATTTGCCTCAACACATAGCTGCTATTATGGACGGCAATGGACGTTGGGCAAACAAGAAGGGGGCAGCTCGGATTTTTGGGCATCGCAACGCGGTTCAATCGGTTAAAGAAATTACCGAGGGGTGTGGCGAGTTGGGTATAAGGTATCTGACGCTGTATGCTTTCAGTACCGAGAATTGGTCGCGGCCAAAAGAAGAAGTGGATGGCTTGATGGAATTGTTGGTAACGACTCTTCAAAAGGAACTTGATTCTCTCTTGAAAAATAAAGTGAGGTTAAGATTGATAGGTGAATTAGATATGTTGCCCATGGCGTGCCAGAGGAGTTTGCAAGAGGGAGTTGAGGCAACTAAAAATAATACTGGGCTCACTCTACAGTTGGCACTTAGTTACAGCGGGAGGCGAGAAATTATAGCAATGACAAAGAGAATTGCTGAGAAAGTGCAGAAAGGAATTTTGCATCCAGATCAAATTGATGAGACCATCATCGAAGACAATTTGGAAACCAGTGGAGTGCCTGATCCTGAGCTATTGATCCGCACCAGCGGAGAAATGCGGATTAGCAATTTTTTATTATGGCAAATGGCGTATACAGAATTTTACTTTACCTCAAAACTTTGGCCTGATTTCAGAAAAGAAGATTTGTATGAAGCAATATGTGCCTATCAAAAACGAGAACGCAGGTTTGGAAAAGTGTTGACCCCTATAGTATAAAAACGAATGAAGAGGATTTTACTTTTAGTTGTTTTCGCCCAGCTAATTTTTATTGAGTCTCAGGCACAATTTCGCAGACGAAATACTCCCGCCACTCAGGAACAGCAACGCTCTTCCACTTCACTCAATTACGCAAGCCCCTCTGAATATACGATAGCAGGTATTGACGTAGTTGGCTTGAATGTTTTGGATAAAAATGCGATGATTTCTTTGACCGGTTTGAAGATTGGAGATAAAATCAAAATTCCGGGAACTGCAACATCCAATGCTATTCGCAAGCTTTGGAAGCACGGCTTAGTGGGTGACGTAACTATTTCGGTTGACCGGATTGAAGATTCAAATGTTTATTTGATTGTAAGATTGACCGAGCGGCCACGACTCACCGATTTTTATTTCAAAGGCATTTCTTCGGGCAAACAATCTTCACTCAAGGAAGATCTTTCCTTGATTCGCGGAAAAATTGTTACCGATGCAATGATTCGAAATGCAGAAAGTTCAGTGAGAAAACACTTCGTTAAAAAAGGATATTTGAATACCACTGTTAAAATCACCAAGGAGAGGGATACGTTGAACCGTGGAGGCGTGCGCCTCCGCCTGGATGTTGACCTTCAATCAAAAGTAAAAGTTCACAAAATCAGTTTTGAAGGGAACAAGGATATACCAGATGAAATACTCAAGAAGAAAATGAAAAAGACGCATGAATATGCACGTGTCGCTATTCATCGCACCCTGCTTGCTGGCTTGATCAATCTTCGCCCGAAAAAAGTGAAAGAATTTTTTGATTCTAGCCGTGCCACAAGTTGGCGCGAAGTGAAAGGCTTTCTTAATGAGAATATAAAATTGAATTTTTTAAAGAGTTCTAAGTTTCTCAAAGCCGATTACGAGGATGACAAGAAAAGAATCGTTACGTTTTTGAACGGGGCAGGGTATCGGGATGCCGATATTTTATCAGACACAGTTTACAATTACAATAAGTCAACAATTGATATTAAAGTGAAACTGGTAGAAGGCAGAAAATACTATTTTCGAAATATCATCTGGACGGGTAATTACATCTATTCATCTGCCACACTCAATAAAGTTCTTGATATCAAAAAAGGAGATGTTTACAGCCGGGAATTGATTGATAAGAAAACAACTTTTAATCCAAAGGGAGGCGCTGATATTGGTGGTCTTTACATGGACGATGGGTATCTTTTCTTCCATGTCACTCCGGTGGAGGTTGCTGTAGAGGGCGACTCAATCGATGTGGAGATGCGAATATTCGAGGGCGACCAGGCAATTATTGATCAGGTTACCATCACAGGAAACGAACGTACAAGTGAGCACGTAATCCGAAGAGAACTTTCTACGATTCCGGGTCAGAAATTCAGAAGGGCAGATATTATACGCACTCAGCAGCAGCTGTCACAAATGGGATTTTTTAATCCGCAAAAGATTGAACAAGACATTCGTCCCAACCCGCAAAATGGTACTGTTAATATTGGTTGGAAATTGGAGGAGCAATCTAACGACCAGGTGCAGCTTTCGGGCGGATGGGGTGGCTATTACGGTTTCGTAGGCACGGTTGGATTGACGTTTAATAATTTCTCGTTGAGAAATGTTCGTCACTTCAAAAAATGGAGACCATTACCTGTGGGAGATGGTCAGAGATTATCCTTGCAGGTCCAGGCGAACGGGCAATCTTTTCAGAGTTACAGTCTTGCTTTTACGGAGCCTTGGCTTGGTGGTAAGAAGCCAAACTCTTTAACCGTAAGTTTGAATAAATCTGTCTCCAGAATTCCGAGTGGTTTTAGTGGCACAAGTTATGACTATTCAAACGGTGCTTACCTAAAGCAGAGTGGTATTACAATAGGCTTTGGAAGAAGACTTTCATGGCCCGACAACTACTTTACGCTGACACATTCATTTGAGTTCAAAGTGTATGACTACAGCAAATACTTTGGAGGAAATACGTTGCCGGCAGTTGGTGCAACAAATTCGTTCATGCTAACCACTGTGTTGTCGCGCAATAGTATCGATAACCCGATGTTACCAACACCCGGGACGACCATTTCGCTTAGTTTGGCCTTCACACCTACTTATTCCTGGTTCCGCGATCCTCGCTACCACACTGAAGTAAACTCAAGGTATAACAGGATTGG